>NZ_CP157874.1:0-122500 GCF_040214835.1 Pseudomonas asiatica
GTGGAGCTTCTGCGCGATGAACTGCCTGCCCAGCAATTCAACACCTGGATCCGTCCGCTACAGGTCGAAGCCGAAGGCGACGAGTTGCGCGTCTATGCGCCTAACCGTTTCGTTCTCGATTGGGTCAATGAAAAGTACCTGGGTCGTTTGCTCGAGCTGTTGGGCGAAAACGGCAGCGGCATTGCGCCTGCCCTTTCCTTGTTGATCGGCAGCCGTCGCAGCTCCGCGCCACGTGCCGCACCCAACGCGCCAGTGAGTGCTGCGGTGGCCGCCTCGCTGGCCCAGACCCAGGCCCAGAGCCAGACACAGAAGGCAGTGCCGGCAGCGGTCGAACCCGTCGCCGTGGCGGCTGCCGAGCCTGTGCTGGTCGATGAACTGGCCGAGCCATCCTCGCGTGACAGCTTCGATGCCATGGCCGAGCCGGCTTCTGCGTCGGCCGGCAGTGCCCGGACTGAACAGCGCACCGTGCAGGTTGAAGGTGCGCTCAAACACACCAGTTACCTGAACCGCACCTTCACGTTCGACACCTTCGTCGAAGGTAAGTCGAACCAGCTGGCGCGCGCGGCTGCCTGGCAGGTGGCAGACAACCCCAAGCATGGTTACAACCCGCTCTTCCTTTATGGTGGTGTGGGCCTGGGTAAAACCCACCTAATGCATGCTGTGGGTAACCACCTGCTGAAGAAGAACCCGAACGCCAAGGTCGTGTACCTGCATTCGGAGCGCTTCGTCGCGGACATGGTCAAGGCGCTGCAGCTCAACGCCATCAACGAATTCAAGCGTTTCTACCGCTCGGTGGATGCGTTGCTGATCGACGATATCCAGTTCTTTGCCCGTAAAGAGCGCTCGCAGGAAGAGTTTTTCCATACCTTCAACGCCCTGCTCGAGGGTGGTCAGCAGGTAATCCTTACTTCTGACCGCTACCCCAAGGAGATCGAAGGCCTGGAAGAGCGCCTGAAGTCGCGCTTTGGTTGGGGCCTGACGGTTGCCGTCGAGCCACCAGAGCTGGAAACCCGCGTGGCGATCCTGATGAAGAAGGCCGACCAGGCCAAGGTCGAACTACCGCATGACGCGGCCTTCTTCATTGCCCAGCGCATCCGTTCCAACGTCCGTGAACTGGAAGGCGCATTGAAGCGGGTGATCGCTCACTCGCACTTCATGGGCCGCGACATCACCATCGAACTGATTCGTGAGTCGCTCAAGGACCTGCTGGCGCTTCAGGACAAACTGGTCAGTGTGGATAACATTCAGCGTACCGTCGCCGAGTACTACAAGATCAAGATCTCCGATCTGTTGTCCAAGCGTCGTTCGCGTTCCGTGGCGCGTCCACGCCAGGTGGCCATGGCCCTGTCCAAGGAACTGACCAACCACAGTCTGCCGGAAATCGGCGACATGTTCGGTGGTCGCGACCATACGACCGTGCTGCACGCCTGCCGCAAGATCAACGAACTGAAGGAATCCGACGCGGACATCCGCGAGGACTACAAGAACCTGCTGCGGACGCTGACGACCTGATGGCCGTCTGCGCAGCTAATTGAAGGCAAGGGACTAGACCATGCATTTCACCATTCAACGCGAAGCCCTGTTGAAACCCCTGCAACTGGTCGCCGGTGTCGTCGAGCGCCGCCAGACCTTGCCGGTCCTGTCCAACGTATTGCTGGTCGTGCAAGGCCAGCAACTGTCGTTGACTGGTACCGACCTGGAAGTCGAACTGGTAGGCCGCGTGCAACTGGAAGAGCCGGCCGAGCCTGGCGAAATCACTGTCCCGGCACGCAAGCTGATGGACATTTGCAAAAGCCTGCCTAACGACGCCCTGATCGATATCAAGGTCGACGAGCAGAAACTGTTGGTCAAGGCCGGCCGTAGCCGCTTTACCCTTTCGACCCTGCCAGCCAATGACTTCCCGACCGTGGAAGAAGGCCCGGGCTCGCTGACCTGCAACCTGGAACAGAGCAAGCTGCGCCGCCTTATCGAGCGCACCAGTTTCGCCATGGCCCAGCAGGATGTGCGCTACTACCTCAACGGTATGCTGCTGGAGGTTTCCCGCAACACCCTGCGAGCTGTGTCCACTGACGGTCACCGCCTGGCGCTGTGCTCCATGAGCGCACCGATCGAGCAGGATGATCGCCACCAGGTCATCGTGCCACGCAAAGGTATCCTCGAACTGGCACGCCTGCTGACCGACCCGGAAGGCATGGTCAGCATCGTCCTGGGCCAGCACCACATTCGCGCCACCACCGGTGAATTCACCTTCACTTCCAAGCTGGTGGACGGCAAGTTCCCGGACTACGAGCGCGTACTGCCCAAGGGCGGTGACAAGCTGGTGGTCGGCGACCGTCAGGCGCTGCGTGAAGCCTTTAGCCGTACTGCGATTCTTTCCAACGAAAAGTACCGCGGTATCCGCCTGCAACTGGCTGCTGGCCAACTGAAGATCCAGGCCAACAACCCCGAGCAGGAAGAAGCTGAAGAAGAAATCAGCGTGGACTACGAAGGTAGCTCGCTGGAAATCGGCTTCAACGTCAGCTACCTGCTGGACGTGCTGGGCGTAATGACTACCGAGCAAGTTCGTCTGATCCTGTCCGATTCCAACAGCAGTGCCCTGCTGCAGGAAGCTGGCAATGACGATTCTTCCTACGTTGTCATGCCGATGCGTCTGTAACGTAGCAGGCGAAATGTCTCTTCGACGTATCATGGTCACCGCGGTGCGCAACTTGCACCCGGTGACACTCTCACCGTCCCCCCGCATCAACATCCTTTACGGCGCCAACGGCAGCGGCAAAACCAGCGTGCTTGAGGCCGTGCATCTGCTCGGGCTGGCGCGCTCGTTCCGCAGCACCCGCCTGAACCCGGTTATCCAGTACGAACAACCGGCCTGTACCGTGTTCGGCGAAGTGCAATTGGCCGAGGGTGGCAGCAGTAACCTGGGTGTATCCCGGGAGCGGCAGGGGGAGTTCACTATTCGCATCGATGGGCAGAATGCGCGGAGTGCGGCGCAACTGGCTGAATTGCTACCGCTTCAGCTCATCAATCCGGACAGTTTCCGCTTGTTGGAAGGCGCTCCGAAAATACGCCGCCAGTTCTTGGATTGGGGGGTGTTCCACGTGGAACCTCGTTTTCTGCCAGCCTGGCAACGGCTGCAGAAGGCACTGCGGCAGCGGAACTCATGGTTGCGGCATGGTACACTTGACCCAGCTTCGCAAGCCGCCTGGGACCGGGAATTGTGCCTGGCCAGTGCGGAAATAGATGAATACCGTCGCAACTACATCAAGGCCTTGAAGCCCGTCTTCGAGCGAACCCTGAGCGAACTGGTCGAGCTGGACGGGTTGACCCTTAGCTACTACCGAGGCTGGGACAAGGACCGGGAACTGCAAGAAGTACTCGCTTCCTCTCTCCTTCGCGATCAGCAGATGGGCCACACCCAGGCCGGTCCGCAGCGTGCTGATCTGCGTCTTCGTCTGGCTGCCAACAATGCAGCCGACATCCTGTCTCGTGGTCAGCAAAAGCTGGTGGTGTGCGCATTGCGCATTGCCCAAGGCCACCTCGTTAGTCAGGCTCGCCGCGGTCACTGTATTTATCTCGTGGATGACTTGCCGTCCGAACTGGACGACCAGCATCGCCGCGCGCTGTGTCGCTTGCTTGAAGAATTACGCTGCCAGGTGTTCATCACCTGTGTAGATCACGAATTACTGAGGGAAGGCTGGCAGACGGAAACGCCAGTTGCTTTGTTCCACGTGGAACAAGGCCGTATCACCCAGACCCACGACCATCGGGAGTGAATGCATGAGCGAAAATCAAACGTACGACTCCTCCAGCATCAAGGTGCTGAAAGGTTTGGATGCCGTGCGCAAGCGCCCCGGCATGTACATTGGCGACACCGATGATGGTAGCGGCCTGCACCACATGGTCTTCGAGGTGGTCGACAACTCGATCGACGAAGCCCTCGCCGGTCACTGCGATGACATCACCGTCATCATCCACCCGGACGAATCCATCAGTGTGCGCGACAACGGTCGCGGCATTCCGGTCGACGTGCATAAAGAAGAAGGCGTTTCCGCAGCCGAGGTCATCATGACCGTGCTGCACGCTGGCGGTAAGTTCGACGACAACTCCTACAAGGTATCCGGCGGTCTGCACGGCGTAGGTGTTTCTGTTGTGAACGCCCTGTCCGAGAAACTGGTACTGACCGTTCGCCGTAGCGGCAAAATTTGGGAACAGACCTACGTTCACGGTGTTCCACAGGCGCCGATGGCGGTTGTCGGTGACAGCGAAACCACCGGTACCCACATCCACTTCAAGCCTTCGGCTGAAACCTTCAAGAACATTCACTTCAGCTGGGACATCCTGGCCAAGCGTATCCGCGAGCTGTCGTTCCTCAACTCGGGCGTTGGCATCCTGCTGAAGGATGAACGTAGCGGCAAGGAAGAGTTCTTCAAGTACGAAGGCGGCCTGCGTGCGTTCGTCGAGTACCTGAACACCAACAAGACCCCGGTCAACTCCCAGGTATTCCACTTCAACGTCCAGCGTGACGATGGCGTGGGTGTTGAAGTCGCCCTGCAGTGGAACGACAGCTTCAACGAAAACCTGCTGTGCTTCACCAACAACATTCCGCAGCGTGATGGCGGTACTCACCTGGTGGGCTTCCGTTCCTCGCTGACCCGTAGCCTGAACAGCTACATCGAACAGGAAGGCCTGGCCAAGAAGAACAAGGTGGCGACCACTGGCGACGACGCCCGTGAAGGCCTGACCGCCATCATCTCGGTGAAGGTGCCGGACCCTAAGTTCAGCTCGCAGACCAAGGACAAGCTGGTCTCCTCGGAGGTGAAAACCGCCGTGGAACAGGAGATGAACAAGTACTTCGCCGACTTCCTGCTGGAAAACCCGAACGAGGCCAAGGCCGTCGTTGGCAAGATGATCGATGCTGCCCGTGCCCGTGAAGCGGCACGTAAAGCCCGTGAAATGACTCGCCGTAAAGGCGCGCTGGATATTGCCGGCCTGCCAGGCAAACTGGCGGACTGCCAGGAAAAGGACCCTGCCCTTTCCGAACTGTACCTGGTGGAGGGTGACTCCGCGGGTGGCTCGGCGAAGCAAGGCCGCAACCGTCGTACCCAGGCAATCCTGCCGTTGAAGGGTAAAATCCTCAACGTCGAGAAAGCGCGCTTCGACAAGATGATCTCGTCCCAGGAAGTGGGCACGCTGATCACTGCACTGGGCTGCGGTATCGGCCGCGAAGAGTACAACATCGACAAGCTGCGTTATCACAACATCATCATCATGACCGATGCTGACGTTGACGGTTCGCACATCCGTACCCTGCTGCTGACCTTCTTCTTCCGTCAGCTGCCGGAGCTGGTCGAGCGCGGCTACATCTACATTGCCCAGCCACCGCTGTACAAGGTGAAGAAAGGCAAGCAGGAGCAGTACATCAAGGACGACGAGGCCATGGAAGAGTACATGACCCAGTCGGCCCTGGAAGATGCCAGCCTGCACCTGGACGAGTCGGCACCAGCGGTTTCCGGTGTGCAGTTGGAAGCACTGGTGAATGAATTCCGTAGTGTCATGAAGACACTCAAGCGTCTGTCTCGCTTGTACCCGGAAGAGCTGACCGAGCACTTCATCTACCTGCCGGAGGTGAGCCTGGAACAGCTGGGTGACCACGCTGTGATGCAAGCCTGGCTGGCCCAGTTCCAGGAACGTCTGAACAACAGCCAGAAGTCCGGCCTGGTTTACAAAGCCAGCCTGCGCGAAGACAAAGAGCGCAACGTATGGTTGCCAGAAGTGGAAGTTACCTCCCACGGCCTGGCCAGCTACGTCACCTTCAACCGTGACTTCTTTGGCAGTAATGACTACCGTACCGTAGTCAACATTGGTGCCAAGCTGTCCAGCTTGTTGGGCGAAGGTGCTTACGTGCAGCGCGGTGAGCGCCGCAAGGCAATTGTCGAGTTCAAGGAAGGCCTGGATTGGCTGATGAACGAAACCACCAAGCGCCACACCATCCAGCGATACAAAGGGCTGGGCGAGATGAACCCTGAGCAGCTGTGGGAAACCACCATGGACCCAACCGTCCGCCGTATGCTCAAGGTCACCATCGAGGATGCGATCGCAGCCGACCAGATCTTCAACACCCTGATGGGTGATGCGGTCGAGCCACGTCGTGACTTCATCGAAAGCAACGCGCTGTCGGTATCGAACCTGGACTTCTGATCCGGTGTAGATCGCCAGGCACTAAAAAGCCCGCGAAAGCGGGCTTTTTAGTGCCTGCAGAAATCAGTAACCGCTGAGGACGTTGACGATCACACCACTGGCAATAGCCACCAGCACATAGTCCCCGTTCACATACAACCAACGGTGATCACGCGGTGGCGCATACAGGTGGCGTGCTTTCCAGTCGGTCACCCAGTAACGGTCGCCACGATAATGCGGGTCAACCACATGGCCACGCTGCCACTGCTGATGCGGAACCGGCATGCCCTGTTGTGGGCGGAAGTTCGGGTCGCGGTAGGCGGGACCGCGGCCATTGTCATGTCGGCCTTGGTACTGTGGCTGACCATGCGGTGGGTTGCCCTGGTGCGATGGGCCGCCATCATGCCGGTCAGGTGGGCCTGGCTGCGCGAAACTGGCCAAGGGGGCGCTGAGCATGAGCGCGGCGCAGATCACGGTCAGGGTTTTCTTCATTTTGCGGTCCTCTGCATGTTGACGCCTGGCGGGAGCTGACTGGTTGCCAGGTTCGGTTAACTGATCAGACCACAATCATTCCCGCTTAATGTCAGGACAGAGGTAAAGGTCCGGTAAAGGTCCGTGAAGCGCCATCACTGTGGGAGCGGGTTTACCCGCGAACACCGGCGAAGCCGGTGCCATCCACCGCGTCAAATTCTTCGCGGGTAAACCCGCTCCCACAGGTATTGCGCCGTATTAAGGGCCTGTACGGCGATACGGCCAGCACAGCCAACGCGTCAATTCAGGCCAAGCTCCTTCAACCGGCGATACAGGGTACGCTCGCTCAGGCCAAGGTGACGGGCCAGTTCACTGCGCGAGCCCTTGAACTGTTCCAGTGCCTGCGCCAGCTCACCCAGGTGATTGCGCCGGCCACCTGTCTTGATCGCCCCCGCTGGGCCGATATCCTCCGGCAAATGCTCGGGCCGGATCAGCCCGTCATCGGCAAACAAGCGCGCCCTTTCCAGAATGTTGCGCAGTTCGCGAATGTTGCCCGGGAATGGATGCAGCCCAAGCTGCTGCAAAGCTTCGTCGCTCAGCCTGGGCGTCGGCTTGCCAGCCATGCGCTGCAGCAGGCTCTGGGCGAGCAAGGGCAGGTCTTCTACCCGTTCGCGCAACGCCGGCAGACGGATCGGGAAGCCGCTGATGCGGTAGTACAGGTCTTCGCGGAAGGTGCCGTCCGCGACCATTTGCCTGAGCGGTTTATGGGTTGCCGACACCAGGCGAAAATCCGAATGCACCGTGCGCAGGCTACCCACCGGGCGGAAGCTGCCGGACTCGATCAGGCGCAGCAGCTTCACCTGCATCGCCAGCGGTACCTCGCCAATTTCATCGAGGAACAGAGTGCCGCCATGCGCCGCTTCAGCCAGGCCGATCTTGCGCTGGTTGGCGCCAGTGAACGCGCCCTTCTCGTAGCCGAACAACTCGCTCTCGAACAACGACTCGGTCAGGCCGGTACAGTCGACCACCACCAACGGGCCGTTGGCCCTTGGGCTGCCCATGTGCACCGCACGGGCGAACAGTTCCTTGCCGGTACCCGACTCACCCTGCAGCAACACCGGGATCTGCGCCGGCGCCGCACGTTGCAGGCTGGCCAGGGCCGCCTTGAACGCCGGCGCCCGGCCGACCAGGCCTTGTTCCTGAGGCTGCGCCGACGCGAGGGTGATGCTGGTCAGGCGTTCGACAAAGGCCACCACCCTGCCCTGCTCATCCAGGATCGGCCGCAGCTCGACATCCACATGCTCGGGGCCGCGTGGTGTGTGATGAATGTGCAACACCCGCTCCGGAACCTTGCTTTGCCACGCCTTGCGCATCGGGCAATGCTCGCCGGCCTGGTCGCAAGGCACGGCGTAGTGGTGCGAGACCTTGTGGCATTTCTCGCCCAGCGGCGCCTGCTCATGGCGACCGAACTGGCGGCGATAGGCAGCGTTGGCCGCCAGGATGTTGTAGTCGGTATCCAGCACGATGGTTGGCAGGGCATCGTGCTCAAGATAGGAAACCAAAGCTAGGATGAGGGGATGGGCTTCAGGCATGACGGCACCGATTGGATGACCGGCGCAGGGTAACAAGGACTGCCAAACACTGCCATTGGCTGACAGTCGACTGCCATCTGCGCTGCCACTGTCGTCGGCAATTGTCAGCAACGGGCCGGTTTCATTGGCCCAAGCGCAGGAAAATGCCTGGCATGCATCTTGATAAACCTCCTGGCACTGCCTGCGCCTGTACAAGGCTGGGCGGATAAATTGGAGAACGCGATGATCATCGGCAACAACCTGCACGTGGATGCCTTTTACGACAAGGCGACCTCGACCATCAGCTACCTGGTCATGGACCGTGAAACCCGCCAATGCGCATTGATCGACAGTGTGCTGGATTACGACCCCAAGTCCGGGTGCACTTGCACTGCGTCGGCGGACCGCCTGATCCAGCGCGTGACCGAGCTTGAAGCCAGCGTGCAGTGGGTGCTGGAAACCCATGTGCATGCCGACCACCTTTCGGCAGCGGCCTATTTGAAGGAAAAGCTCGGCGGCCATACCGCCATCGGCGCGCACATCACCCAGGTACAGAAAGTGTTCGGTGCCCTGTTCAACGCCGAGCCTGGCTTCGCCCGCGATGGCAGCCAGTTCGATGTGTTGTTCGAGGACGAGGAAGGTTTCCGCATTGGCAACCTGCATGCCCGCGCGTTGCACACCCCGGGGCACACGCCTGCGTGCATGAGCTTCATGATCGAGGACGCCGGCGAGACAGCGGTGTTCGTCGGCGACACCCTGTTCATGCCCGACTACGGTACCGCCCGTTGCGACTTCCCAGGGGCCGATGCCCGTACCCTGTACCGCTCGATCCGTCGCCTGCTGGCCTTTCCCGACCAGACCCGGCTGTTCATGTGCCACGACTACCTGCCAGGTGGCCGTGACATGCAGTACGTCACCACCGTGGCCGAGCAGCGCGCCAATAATATTCATATCCACCAGGGCATCGATGAGGACAGCTTCGTCGCCATGCGTGAAGCCCGCGACAAGACCCTCGACATGCCCGTGCTGATCCTGCCTTCGGTGCAGGTGAACATGCGCAGCGGCCAATTCCCCGCGCCGGAAGATAACGGTGTGAGCTACCTGAAGATTCCGCTGAACAAGCTGTGACCGCCCTGCCCCATAACCAGATTTACAGGATTTACCGCCATGCCTGCCTTGTTGTCCCCTGCCAATACCGACCACCACAAAGTGGTCATCGTCGGTGCCGGCGCCGCCGGAATCGCCACCGCTTCCAGCTTGATCAGCCGTGACCCGTCGCTGGATGTGACCTTGATCGACCCCGCCGAAGTGCATTACTACCAGCCCGGCTGGACCATGGTCGGTGCCGGTGTGTTCAAGGCGCCAAGCACTGCCCGCACCATGGCCTCGACCATTCCGCGCGGCGTGCGCTGGATAAAGGCACGCGTGCAGGGGTTCGACCCGTTGGGCCAACTGGTCCTCCTCGAAGGCGGCCGCACCATCAGTTATGAACAGTTGGTGGTCTGCCCCGGCCTCAAGCTGGACTGGGCGGCCATTGATGGCCTCAGCGAGACCTTGGGCCGCAACGGCGTCACCTCCAACTACCGCTACGACCTGGCGCCCTACACCTGGGAACTGGTGCAGAAGCTCAAGCAAGGCCGAGCCCTGTTTTGCCAGCCGCCCATGCCGATCAAGTGCGCAGGCGCGCCGCAGAAGGCGCTGTACCTGTCTTGCGACCACTGGCTGCGGCACGGTCACCTGGGGGCTGTGAAAGCCAGCTTCTTCAATGCCGGCGCAGTGTTGTTCGGAGTGGCGGACTACGTGCCCGCACTGATGAAGTACATCGACAAGTACGCCGTGGACCTCAATTTTTCCCACCGCCTGGTCGCCGTGGACGGCCCGAACAAGCGCGCCACCTTCGTGCGCACCTTGGCCGATGGCAGCAGCGAAACCCGTATCGAGGCCTTCGACATGCTGCACGTGGTACCGCCGCAGGTGGCACCGGACTTCATTCGTGAAAGCCCGTTGGCCGACAGCGCCGGCTGGGTCGATGTCGACCCGCACACCCTGCGCCATCGCCACTTCACCAATGTCCATGCCCTTGGGGACGTGACCAACACCAGCAATGCCAAGACCGCCGCCGCTGCACGCAAGCAGGCTCCGGTCGTGGTCAACAACGTGCTGGTGGCCCTGGGCAGGTTGCCTACCCTGGCCCAGTACGATGGTTATGGCTCGTGCCCGCTCACCGTCGAGCGCGGCAAGATCGTCCTGGCCGAGTTCACCTATGGCGGCAAGCTGGCTCCAAGCTTCCCCAACTGGTTGCTGGATGGCCGCAAGCCGACGCGTCTGGCCTGGTTGCTCAAGGCGCAGGTGCTGCCACCCTTGTACTGGAAAGGCATGCTCAAGGGCCGCGAGTGGCTGGCACGGCCACAGCCACTGGTAGCCGAGGGCCGGCAGTGATCGAACATCAAATACTGGGAGCGGGCCTGGGCGCGATCATCGGTGCCGTGCTGGCGTTGACCGGTGCCGGCGGTGGCATTCTCGCAGTGCCTTTGCTGGTGTTTGGCCTGGGGCTGTCGATGGTCGAGGCGGCACCGGTCGGCCTGCTGGCCGTAGGCATGGCGGCAGCGGTGGGTGCTGTGCTGGGCTTGCGGCAGGGCCTGGTGCGCTACCGCGCGGCGCTGTTCATCGCATTGATCGGTGTGGTAGCGGCGCCGTTCGGGCTGATGCTGGCGCACCGCCTGCCGAACACGCCACTGCAGTTGGTGTTCGCCGGGGTGCTGGTGTATGCCTGCCTGCGCATCTGGCGCAAGGCGGCCAAGGAGCTGCGCGGCGAAGCCAATGATGCCCATCGCTACATCGAACCCTGCGTGCTGAACCCGCTGCAGGGCCGTTTGCGCTGGACCCTGCCCTGCGCGCGCGCCTTGGCCTTCACCGGCGCATTGTCCGGGCTGCTGTCCGGCCTGCTCGGCGTGGGCGGTGGCTTTGTCATCATCCCGGCCCTTAACCGCTACACCAACCTGCGCATGGCCAGCATCGTTTCCACCTCGCTGGCAGTGATCGCGCTGGTGTCCACCGGCAGTGTGGTCAGCGCCAGCCTGGCAGGGGTCATGCACTGGCAGGTTGGCGCCCCGTTCGCCGTCGGTGCGGTGCTCGGCCTGCTGCTGGCGCGGCCATTGGCGGCCAGGCTGGCCGGGCCGCGCTTGCAGCAGATGTTTGCCGTGGCCGGTTGGGCTGCGGCCCTGCTGCTGGCCGGCAAGGCGCTACTGGGCTAGCAGCTCGCTCTGTTCTGCCGCGCACAGCGCCAGCAGGTAGTCCCACACTACCCGCAGGCGCACCGACTTGTGCAGTTCGCGGCGGGTGCAGATCCAGTAGCTGCGCTGGATGGTTTCGCCAGGCAGCACGCGCACCAGCGTCGGGTCGTGGCGGGCCATGTAGTTGGGCAGTACGGCGATGCCCAACCCGGCGCGGGCGGCGGTTTGCTGGGCGATCACGCTGGTGCTGCGAAACACCACGTTGGGGGCCCGACAGAAGCTGTTGAGAAACAGCAGTTCCTGGCTGAACAGCAAGTCGTCGACGTAGCCGATCCAGCTGTGCCGGGCCAGGTCCTCGCGGTTGCGCAGCGGGGGCGCGCGATCCAGGTAGTCCTGGCTGGCGTACAGGGCCAGGCGATAGTCGGTGAGCTTGCGGGTGATCAGCAGGTCGGCGTTGGGCCGTTCCAGGTGGATGCTGATCTCCGCCTCGCGGTTGAGGATGCTGACGAAGCGCGGCACTGCCACCAGCTCCACTTCCAGGCCGGGGTAGCGGTCGAACAGCGCATTCATGCGCGGGGTGAAGAACATGATGCCGATGCCTTCGGTCACCCCCAGGCGAATCTTGCCCAGCGGCGTGATGGCCTGAGTGATTTCTTCCTGCGCCAGCAGGGCGACGTTTTCCATGGCTTCGGCGTGCTTGAGCAGGGCCTGGCCCGAGGGGGTCAGTTCATAGCCCTGGGCATGCTGCACGAACAGCGCGGTGCCCAGGCTTTGCTCGATGCTCTCGATGTGCCGGGCCACGGTGCTGTGGGTGGTGTTGAGGCGCTTGGCGGCGGTAAGCAGGCGGCCGCTGCGCTGCAACTCGAGGAAAAACCGCAGATCGTTCCAGTCGAACATGCTGATCCTTTTTGGCAGTTCGTTCCGGCCTCTTCGCGGGCACGCCCGCTCCCACAGGGATCGCGTTACCTTGTGGGAGCGGGCGTGCCCGCGAAGAGGCCAGTACAGACTTACCACTGTGCTAAAACGCACAGCGGCTGCGCGAAATCTCGTGTTTCCTCCACGAAATTACTCACTAAGATGGATCGGGACAAGAATAATAATCAGGCCCGAGGTTGCACATGCCATCAGCCGATTCTGTCTTCGACTACGTGGTCGTAGGGGCCGGTCCCGCCGGTTGCCTGTTGGCCAATCGTTTGTCCGCCGACCCTTCCTGCCGAGTGCTGCTGCTGGAAGCGGGTGGGCGCGACAACTATCCCTGGATCCATATCCCCGTCGGTTACCTCTATTGCATCGGCAACCCGCGCACCGACTGGTGCTTCAAGACCGAGGCGCAGCCCGGCCTGGGCGGTCGTGCGCTGGGCTATCCACGCGGCAAGGTGCTGGGTGGCTGCTCCTCGATCAACGGCATGATCTACATGCGCGGCCAGGCCGCCGACTACGACCATTGGGCCGAGCAAGGCAACGACGGCTGGGCCTGGAAGGACGTACTGCCGCTGTTCAAGGCCAGCGAAAGCCACTTTGCCGGCGCCAGCGAGCACCACGGTGGTGATGGCGAATGGCGGGTCGAGCGCCAGCGCTACAGCTGGCCGATCCTCGATGCTTTCCGTGATGCCGCCGAGCAAAGCGGCATCGGCAAGGTCGATGACTTCAATACCGGCGACAACCAGGGCTGTGGATATTTCCAGGTCAACCAGCGCAGCGGTGTGCGCTGGAACGCTTCCAAGGCTTTCCTGCGGCCGATCAAGGACCGCCCCAACCTCACCGTGCTGACCGGCGTTCAGGTTGACCAGGTGCTGCTCAACAACACCCGTGCACGGGCGGTAAAGGCGTTCTGGCAGGGTGCCTGGCACGAGTTTGCGGCACGTCGCGAGATCATCCTCTGTGCGGGTGCTGTGGGCTCTCCCGGTATCCTGCAGCGCTCCGGCATCGGCCCCCGGCAGTTACTGGAAAGCCTGGGCATTGGCGTGCGTCACGACATGCCCGGTGTTGGCGGCAACCTGCAGGATCACCTGCAACTGCGCCTGATCTACCAGATCCGCAATACCCGTACCCTGAACCAGATGGCCAACAGCCTGTGGGGCAAGATGGGCATGGGCCTGCGCTACCTCTATGACCGCAGTGGCCCGCTGGCCATGGCGCCGAGCCAACTGGGCGCGTTCGTGCGTTCGAGCCCGGAGCAGGCCACCGCCAACCTGCAGTACCACGTGCAGCCGCTGTCACTTGAGCGCTTCGGCGAGCCACTGCACAGGTTCCCGGCCTTTACCGCCTCGGTGTGCAACCTGCGCCCGGCCAGCCGCGGGCGTATCGATATCCGCAGCAGCGACATGAACAGCACACCGCTGATCGACCCCAACTACCTCAGTGACCCCCAGGACCTGCGCGTCGCCGCCGATTCCATTCGCCTTACCCGGCGTATCGTTCAGGCCCCTGCCCTCGCTGCGTTCGACCCCAAGGAATACCTGCCGGGCCCAGCCCTGCAAACCGAAGAAGAGCTGTTCGAAGCCGCCGGCAAGATCGGCACCACCATCTTCCACCCGGTAGGCACCTGCCGCATGGGCAATGGCGAACTGGACGTTGTGGATAACCAGTTGCGCGTACACGGCATCCCTGGCCTGCGCGTGGCGGACGCCTCGATCATGCCGCAGATCACCTCCGGCAATACTTGTTCACCCACCCTGATGATCGCCGAGAAGGCGGCGCAACTGATCCTCAAAGGAGCTGCTACCCAGACCTATCTGAACGAAGACGCGATACCGACGCCCTGACCCCGGGTGCGTGCAGTACCGGCAGCTGGCGGTCAGAAGCTGCCGACAGTGGAACAACAAGAATAATCACTGTGGCCTGCGGGCCGAGGACAGCAACGATGTCGGATTACATCCAAGAGCAGGGTGCGGCGGCCAGCAGCTCCAGCCGTCGTGAAGAACGCAAGATCATTTTCGCGTCATCCCTCGGGACAGTTTTCGAGTGGTATGACTTTTTTCTCTATGGTGCGCTGGCAGCGGTCATCAGCAAGCAGTTCTTCGCTGGCGTGAACGACACCACCGCCTTCATCTTCGCCCTCATGGCCTTTGCCGCCGGCTTCCTGGTGCGGCCGTTCGGTGCGCTGGTGTTCGGCCGGCTGGGCGACATGATCGGGCGCAAGTACACCTTCCTGGTCACCATCGTGCTGATGGGCCTGTCCACCTTCGCGGTGGGGTTGTTGCCCACCTACGCCAGCATCGGCATCGCGGCACCGATCATCCTGGTGGTCCTGCGCATGCTGCAGGGGCTGGCGCTGGGTGGTGAATACGGCGGCGCGGCCACCTATGTGGCCGAGCATGCACCGCCCGGCAAGCGCGGTTTCCACACGGGTTTCATCCAGTCCACCGCCACCCTTGGCCTGTTGTTGTCGCTGGTGGTGGTGCTGGGCAGCCGCTATATCAGTGGCGACCAGTTCGAAACCTGGGGTTGGCGCCTGCCGTTCCTGCTGTCGATCGTGCTGCTGGCGATTTCCACCTGGATCCGCATGAGCATGCACGAGTCGCCGGCCTTCGTGAAAATGAAGGCCCAGGGCAAGGTCAGCAAGTCGCCGATCCGTGAGTCGTTCACCTCCTGGCCGAACCTTAAAGTGGTGCTCACCGCCCTGTTCAGCATCAACGCCGGGCAGGCTGTGACCTTCTACACGGCGCAGTTCTACGTGCTGTTCTTCATGACCCAGATGCTGAAGATGGACCCGGCCCAGGCCAACACCCTGCTGATCATCAGCGTGGTCATTGGTGCGCCGTTCTTCGTGTTCTTCGGCTGGTTGTCCGACCGTATTGGCCGCAAGCCGATCCTGATGCTCGGCCTGCTCCTGGCCACGGTGCTGTACTTCCCGCTGTTCAAGGCGCTGAGCCACTACGCCAACCCACAGATCGACGCGGCCAGCCGCCAGGCGCCGATCGTTGTCACTGCCGACCCGCAAGGCTGCACCTTCCAGTTCGACCCGGTGGGCAAGGCGCGTTTCGACAGCCCGTGCGACAAGGTCAAGACCTTCCTGGTCAAGCAGGGCCTACCGTACAGCTCGGTGGATGTGGCCGGCAGCGATGTGGTGGTCAACATCGGTGACAAGACCATCAACGGCTTCGACGAAGCGGCCATGCGTGCGGCGGTGGAACAGGCCGGCTACCCGGCCAAGGCCGACCCTGGGCAGGTCAACCAGGTGATGGTGGTGGTGCTGATCGTGGCGATGATCCTGATCGCGACCATGACCTATGGCCCGCTGGCAGCGGTGATGGTCGAGCTGTTCCCGACCCGCATCCGCTACACCTCGATGTCGCTGCCCTACCACATTGGCAACGGCTGGTTCGGTGGCTTCCTGCCAACGGTGTCGTTCGCGCTGGTGGTGTATACCGGGGATATCTTCTACGGGCTGTGGTACCCGGTGCTGGTGACCGGGGTCAGCCTGGTGGTGGGAATCTTCTGCCTGAAAGAAACCAAGGACGTGGATATCGACAAGATCTGACGGTTGGCACGGGCTTCTTGTAGGAGCGGCCTTGTGTCGCGAAAGGGCCGCAAAGCGGCCCCGGGGCATCAGCAGTGATGCACAAATTGCTGGGGCTGCCTTGCAGCCCTGTCGCGACACAAGGCCGCTCCTACACCGATCACCCACACCCGCATGAGCCCATAAAAAAACCGGCTGTAAAAGCCGGTTTTCTTATGCCCAGAAAAAACTTATGCACGATTTTCAGAAAAATGTCATACACAGAAATAAACAGCTAATTCAAACACTTAGCTATCAATTCAGGCTTTTAATCCAAAAACAGTTCACAAGTTATCCACAGATGGTCAGGCCATCTGTTCCTGGGGTTTTTCCTCTGCTGGCGGCAGCGAACCCATGGCCCGCTGGGTCGCTTCGTTCCACGCCGCGGCGCGGTCGTTGAGCTCGGCGATGGCCCGTGGCCCGGTGCCGTTGGCGTACATCGGTTCGCCAATCACCACCTCGATGGTGCCAGCGCGCTTGCCCCAACCGGTCTTCGGCCAGAACTTGCCGGCGTTATGGGCAATCGGCAGCACCGGCAGCCCGGCATTCACTGCCAGCGCGGTACCGCCACGGGAGAACTTGCCCATGGTGCCGAATGGCACGCGGGTGCCTTCCGGGAAGATCAGCACCCAGGTCTTCTGCTTGAGCAACTCGTCACCCTTGCTGGCTACCTGGCGCAGGGCTTCCTTGGGGTTATCGCGGTTGATCGCGATCGGCCGCAGCATGGCCATGGCCCAACCGAAGAACGGCACGTACAGCAACTCGCGCTTGAGCACCTGGCTCAGCGGCGAGAAATACTGGGAAAGGAAGAAGGTTTCCCAGGTGCTCTGGTGGTTGGACAGGATCACGCAAGGCTCATCAGGCACGTTCTCGGCGCCAGTGATCTTGTAGTCGATACCCAGGATGGTGCGCACCAGGAACAACGCGCAACGGCACCAGTACACGTTGATGAACTTGTAGCGCTTGGGGAACGACAGGAACGGCGCGACGAAGAAGCTCAGCGAGCACCACAGCAGCGAACTGGTGCCCAGCAGCAGGTAAAAAAGAAAGATTCTGATCGCCTGCAGGATCGACATAGTGGCTTGTACCATTGCGGGGCATGCCCGCCTGAGAAAAATGCGCCCGAAGGCGCACTGTTTAAATTAGTTCTCTGGCGATAGCTGCCAGATCGTCGAAAATCAGTGTAGTTTCCGGGACGCCTTTTTCCAGGGTCCGCTCGCCCTTGCCGGTTTTCACCAGCACGGGTTGTGCACCGACGGCCAGGGCGGCCTCCAGGTCACCTTTGCTGTCGCCAACGAACCAGACGCCTTCCAGGCCGACCTGGTAATGCTCGGCGATCGCCCGCAGCATGCCAGGCTTGGGCTTGCGGCAATCGCAGCCTTCGTCCGGCCCGTGCGGGCAATACACGATGTGACCCACCTCGCCACCCTGCTCGGCCACCAGCGCGCGCAGGCGCGCGTGCATGGCCTCGAGGGTTGCCAGCGCATAGTAGCCACGGGCAATGCCGGACTGGTTGGTGGCCACGGCCACCGTCCAGCCCGCCTTGCTCAACTGCGCGATCGCTTCGACCGAGCCAGGGATCGGCACCCACTCGTCCAGCGTCTTGATATAGGCGTCGGAGTCGTAGTTGATGACTCCGTCACGGTCGAGAATCAGCAGTTTCAAGGCTTACCCCAGCAGCGAAATGTCGGCCACGCCCAGGAACAGGCCGCGCAGGCGGCTGAGCAGGGCATAACGGTTGGCGCGTACCTTGGCATCCTCGGCGTTGACCATCACCGCCTCGAAGAAGGCGTCGACCGGGTCACGCAGGGCCGCCAGGCGGGCCAGCGATTCGCTGTACTGGCGTGCAGCAGCCATCGGTTGCACGGCCTGGTCGGCCTGCTGGATGGCCGAGTACAGGGAGAACTCGTTGGCGTTGTCGAAGTACTTCGGCTCGACGTGATCGGCGATGGCGCCTTCGGCCTTGCTCAGCAGGTTCGACACGCGCTTGTTCACCGCGGCCAGGGCCTCGGCTTCCGGCAGCTTGCGGAAGGCTTGTACAGCCTGCACGCGCTGGTCGAAGTCCAGGGCAGAACCTGGTTGCAGGGCACGTACCGACAGGTAGGTGGCCACGTCGATGCCTTCGTCTTCGTAACGCGCACGCAGGCGGTCGAAGATGAACTCCAGCACCTGTTCGGCCAGGCCGGCGGCCTTGACCTTGGTGCCGAACTGCTTGACCGCGAACTCGACCGCACCGGTCAGGTCCAGGTCCAGCTGCTTCTCGATCAGGATACGCAGCACGCCCAGGGCGGCACGGCGCAGGGCGTACGGGTCCTTGCTGCCGGTAGGCAGCATGCCGATGCCGAAGATGCCGACCAGGGTGTCGAGCTTGTCGGCGATGGCCACGGCAGCACCGGTAAGGGTCTGCGGCAGCTCGGCGCCGGCACCGCGCGGCATGTACTGCTCGTTCAGGGCCAGGGCCACGTCTTCCGGCTCACCGTCGTTGAGCGCGTAGTAGTAACCGGCAACACCCTGCATCTCAGGGAATTCGCCGACCATCTCGGTGGCCAGGTCGCACTTCGACAGCAGGCCGGCACGGCCGGCGCGCTGGGCGTCGCCGCCGATCAGCGGGGCGATGAAGGCGGCCAGCCTGGAAACGCGCTCGGCCTTGTCGTACACGGTACCCAGCTGAGCCTGGAACACCACGTTCTTCAGGCGCTCGTTGAAGGTTTCCAGCGGCTGCTTCTTGTCCTGCTTGAAGAAGAACTCGGCGTCGGTCAGGCGTGGGCGCACGACCTTCTCGTTGCCTTGCACGATCTGCTTCGGGTCGCGGCTCTCGACGTTGGCCACGGTGATGAAGCGCGGCAGCAGCTTGCCTTCACTGTCCAGCAGGCAGAAGTACTTCTGGTTGTCCTGCATGGTGGTGATCAGGGCTTCCTGCGGCACTTCGAGGAAACGCTCCTCGAACGAGCACACCAGCGGCACCGGCCACTCGACCAGGGCGGTCACTTCGTCCAGCAGTGCCGGCGGCACGATGGCGCTGCCTTCCTGCTGCATGGCCAGTTCGGCGGTACGCTTGCTGATCAGCTCGCGGCGCTCGGCGAAGTCGGCCAGCACGTAGGCTTTGCGCAGGTCTTCGACGTAGTTGGCCGGGGTGGTGATGACCACGTTTTCCGGGTGGTGGAAGCGATGGCCACGGGATTCACGGCCGGCCTTCTGCGACAGGATGGTGCAGTCGACCACCTGGTCGCCCAGCAGCATCACCAGCCATTGGGTCGGGCGCACGAACTCTTCACGGCTGGCCGCCCAGCGCATGCGCTTGGGGATCGGCAGGTCGTTGAGCGAATCTTCGACGATGGTCGGCAGCAGGCCAGCGGTGGCCTTGCCCGGGATGTGCTGGGAGAAACGCAGCTTGGCGCCGGTCTGGTCGATTTCCGACAGATCCACACCGCATTTCTTGGCAAAGCCCAAGGCAGCCTGGGTCGGCTCGCCGTCTTTGAAAGCAGCCTGCAGGGGCGGGCCGTCGATATTGATGCTGCGGTCAGGCTGCTGCACGTCCAGCTGGCGGATCAGCACGGCCAGGCGACGCGGCGCGGCGTAAACCTGCTTGCCGGTGTAGTTCAGGCCAGCGGCCTGCAGGCCTTTCTCGATACCAGCCAGGAAGGCTTCGCCGAGGCTGGCGAGGGCCTTCGGTGGCAGCTCTTCGGTGCCCAGTTCTACCAGGAAATCTTGAGCACTCATTGTGCAGCCTCCAGCTTAGCCAACACTTCGTCACGCAGTTCAGGGGTGGCCATCGGGAAGCCCAGGCGTGCGCGGGCTTGCAGATAGCTTTGCGCCACGTCCCGGGCCAGGGTACGTACACGCAGGATGTAGCGCTGGCGCTCGGTTACCGAGATGGCGCGGCGGGCGTCCAGCAGGTTGAAGGTGTGCGAGGCCTTCAGCACCATTTCATAGGTCGGCAGCGGCAGGTCCAGCTTGATCAGGCGGTTGGCTTCGCTTTCGTAGAAGTCGAACAGCTCGAACAGCTTCTCGACGTTGGCGTGCTCGAAGTTGTAGGTCGACTGCTCCACCTCGTTCTGGTGGAACACATCGCCGTAGGTGACCTTGCCGAACGGGCCGTCGGCCCACACCAGGTCGTACACCGAGTCGACGCCCTGGATGTACATGGCCAGGCGCTCCAGGCCGTAGGTGATTTCACCGGTGACCGGGTAGCACTCGATACCGCCTACCTGCTGGAAGTAGGTGAACTGGGTGACTTCCATGCCGTTGAGCCAGATTTCCCAGCCCAGGCCCCAGGCGCCGAGGGTCGGCGATTCCCAGTTGTCTTCGACGAAGCGAATGTCGTGGACCAGCGGGTCCAGGCCGATGGCTTTCAGCGAGCCGAGGTACAGCTCCTGGAAGTTGGCCGGGTTGGGCTTCAGTACCACCTGGAACTGGTAATAGTGCTGCAGGCGGTTGGGGTTTTCGCCATACCGCCCGTCGGCAGGGCGACGGCTAGGCTGCACATAGGCGGCGTTCCAGGTTTCTGGACCCACGGCGCGCAGGAATGTAGCGGTGTGGAAAGTGCCGGCGCCTACTTCCATATCGTAGGGCTGAAGCACCACACAACCTTGCTCGGCCCAGTAGTTCTGCAGGGCGAGGATCAGGTCTTGGAAGGTACGCACGGCTGGCGTAGGCTGGCTCACGAAATTCACCTGTATCTGGGGATGCGGATGTAAAGAGCGGGAGTATAACCTGATTCGCCTCGCCCTCTACTCATTGGAGCCTTATGCCACGCTGCTTTTGGTGTACCGACGATCCGTTGTACCAGGCCTACCATGACCAGGAATGGGGAACGCCCCAGCGTGACCCGGCGTTGCTGTTCGAGATGCTTTTGCTCGAAGGGTTCCAGGCGGGGCTTTCGTGGATCACCGTATTGCGTAAACGCGAGCGTTATCGCGAGGTGATGCACGGCTTCGATCCGGTGAAACTCGCCGTCATGAGCGACGAACGCATCGAGGAGTTGATGCAGGATCCCGGCATCATCCGCAACCGCCTCAAGCTCAAGGCTGCCAGGCGCAATGCCCAGGCCTGGCTGGCTGTGGACAACCCTGCCGACTGGCTCTGGTCATTCGTTGGTGGTGCGCCGAAGATCAACCACTTCACGGGCCGCAGCGAGGTGCCAGCGGTTACCGATGAAGCCAAGGCGATGAGCAAAGCCCTGCAGAAAGCCGGCTTCACGTTCGTTGGCCCGACCATCTGCTATGCCTTCATGCAGGCCACCGGCATGGTCATGGACCACACCACCGATTGCGATCGCTACGCCGCCTTGTTGCGCTGAGGGGTTACAATGCGCGCCTTGCTGAAATAAGGAATTCGCCTGTGGAAAAGTTCAAGGGCGCCCTGATGGTCGGGGTGCTGCGTCTGTTTGCCAAGCTGCCCTGGGGCGCTGTGCAGCGCGTCGGCGCCGGTATCGGCTGGCTGATGTGGAAGATCCCCAACGGCTCGCGCAATGTCGTGCGCATCAACCTGGCCAAGTGCTTCCCGGAGATGGACCCGGCCGAGCGCGAGCAGCTGGTTGGCCGCGCGTTGAAGGATATCGGTAAATCCTTCGTCGAAAGTGCCTGTGCCTGGATCTGGCCGCCGCAGCGCTCGCTGGAGCTGGTCAAGGAAGTGCACGGCCTGGAAGTGCTGGAGCAGGCCCTGGCCTCGGGCAAGGGCGTGGTCGGCATCACCAGCCACCTGGGCAACTGGGAAGTGCTGAACCACTTCTACTGCAATCAGTGCAAACCGATCATCTTCTACCGCCCGCCGAAGCTGAAGGCGGTGGATGACCTGCTGCGCGAGCAGCGGGTGCAGATGGGCAACCGCGTGGCGCCTTCGACCAAGGAAGGCATCCTCAGCGTGATCAAGGAAGTGCGCCGTGGTGGCCAGGTGGGTATTCCTGCCGACCCGGAGCCGGCGGAGTCGGCGGGGGTGTTCGTGCCGTTCCTGGGTACTCAGGCGC
Source organism: Pseudomonas asiatica (assembly GCF_040214835.1). NCBI lineage: Bacteria > Pseudomonadati > Pseudomonadota > Gammaproteobacteria > Pseudomonadales > Pseudomonadaceae > Pseudomonas > Pseudomonas asiatica. The sequence goes on from NZ_CP157874.1 coordinate 21,919, forward strand.
TGACCAGCAAGTTCGTGCCGAACATGCTGGCCGGGGGCAAGGCGGTGGGGGTGTTCCTGCATGCCCTGCGGCTGCCGGATGGCTCGGGCTTCAAGGTGTTCCTGGAGGCGGCGCCAGAAGAGATGTACAGCACCGACGTGACCGTGTCGGCAGCGGCGATGAGCAAGGTGGTCGAGCGCTATGTGCGCGAGTACCCGAGCCAGTACATGTGGAGCATGAAGCGCTTCAAGAAGCGCCCGGCTGGCGAGCCGCGCTGGTATTGAGATTTTCACTGTCCCCTGTGGGAGCGGGTTTACCCGCGAATGCGTCGGTGAATCCAACATCGCATTCGCGGGTGAACCCGCTCCCACAGGGACCGCGTTAACCTGATGTCTTGTTGAGCTTCTTCAGGAACACGGTCATCTCTTTCTCGGCCTGCTTGTCCCCATGGGCCTGCGCCGCCACGATCCCCTCCTCCCAGGCCTTGCGCGCCGCCGCCAGGTCACCCTGCAGCTGATGCGCCTTGCCCAGCAGCTTCCACGCCGCCGAGTACTTCGGGTCCTGTTCCACGCACCGTGCCAGATGCAGCGCCGCTTCAGCACCATTGCCTTCGTCCAGCCAGGCCTTGCCCAGGCCGAACCTCAACAATGGGTTATCCACACCCTTGGCCAGCATCTTCTCCAGCGAGTCGCGCATGCCCTGTGCTCCTAGAAGAAACTCAAGCCGACGTGGAACAGCTTCTCCACATCCCGAATATGCTTTTTATCCACAACGAACAGGATCACATGGTCGCCCGATTCGATCATGGTGTCGTCGTGGGCAATCATCACCTCTTCGTCACGAATGATCGCGCCGATGGTAGTGCCCGGCGGCAGGGCGATGTCTTCGATCGCCTTGCCGACCACCTTGCTCGACTTCGAATCCCCGTGCGCCACCGCTTCGATAGCTTCGGCCGCGCCACGGCGCAGCGAGTGCACGCTGACGATGTCGCCCCGGCGCACATGCGCCAGCAAGGTGCCGATGGTGGCCAGCTGCGGGCTGATGGCGATGTCGATGTCGCCACCCTGCACCAGGTCGACATAGGCCGGGTTGTTGATGATGGTCATCACCTTGCGCGCACCCAGGCGCTTGGCCAGCAGCGACGACATGATGTTGGCCTCGTCGTCGTTGGTCAGGGCCAGGAAGATGTCGGCGTCGGCGATGTTCTCCTCCAGCATCAGGTCTTTGTCCGAGGCGCTGCCCTGCAGCACCACGGTGCTTTCCAGGGTGTCGGAGAGGTGTCGGCAACGGGCCGGGCTCATCTCGATGATCTTCACCTGGTAGCGGCTTTCGATGGCCTCGGCCAGGCGTTCGCCGATCTGCCCGCCACCGGCGATGACCACACGCTTGTTGGTTTCGTCGATACGGCGCAGCTCACCCATCACCGCGCGGATGTCCTTCTTCGCGGCGATGAAGAACACTTCGTCGTCGGCTTCGATCACCGTGTCGCCCCGCGGGGTGATCGGGCGGTCGCGGCGGAAGATGGCCGCCACGCGGGTGTCGACGTTGGGCATGTGCGCGCGGATCTGGCGCAGTTGCTGACCTACCAGCGGGCCGCCGTAGTAAGCCTTCACTGCCACCAGTTGGGCCTTGCCTTCGGCGAAGTCGATTACCTGCAGCGAGCCCGGGTGCTCGATCAGGCGCTTGATGTAGTTGGTCACTACCTGCTCGGGGCTGATCAGCACGTCGACCGGGATATGGTCGTTGTCGAACAGCTCTTCACGGGTCAGGTAGGCCGACTCGCGCACCCGGGCGATCTTGGTCGGGGTGTGGAACAGCGAATAGGCCACCTGGCAGGCGACCATATTGGTCTCGTCACTGTTGGTTACCGCCACCAGCATGTCGGCGTCGTCGGCACCGGCCTGGCGCAGCACCGTAGGCAGCGAGCCGCGGCCCTGCACGGTGCGGATGTCCAGGCGGTCGCCCAGGTCGCGCAGGCGGTCGCCGTCAGTGTCGACCACGGTGATGTCGTTGGCTTCGCTGGCCAGGTGCTCCGCCAGCGTACCGCCTACCTGCCCTGCGCCGAGGATGATGATCTTCATCCGCTACTCCCTACCTTTTGTTCTTATCCGCGCGAGGCGGCGATCTTGATCAGCTTGGCATAGTAGAAACCGTCGTGGCCGCCCTCCTGGGCCAGCAACTGGCGGCCGTGGGGCTGGCGCAGGCCGGCTTCGGTGGCCAGGTCCAGCTCACGGGCGCCCGGGGTGCGGGCAAGGAAGGCATCGATCACTTCGGTGTTCTCGGTCGGCAGGCTGGAGCAGGTGGCGTACAGCAGCATGCCGCCCACTTCCAGGGTCGGCCACAGGGCATCGAGCAGTTCGCCTTGCAGCGTGGCCAGGGCCGGGATGTCGTCGGCTTGACGGGTCAGCTTGATGTCCGGGTGGCGGCGGATCACGCCGGTGGCCGAGCATGGTGCGTCGAGGAGGATGCGCTGGAACGGCTTGCCGTCCCACCAGCTGGCGGTGTCGCGGGCATCGCAGGCGATCAGCTCGGCGTCCAGTTGCAGGCGGTCGAGGTTCTCGCGCACGCGGGTCAGGCGCTTGGCTTCGAGGTCGATGGCCACAACGTGTGCCAGGCCGGCTTCGGCTTCCAGCAGGTGGCAGGTCTTGCCGCCTGGTGCACAGCAGGCGTCGAGCACGCGCTGGCCGGGGGCCAGTTCCAGCAGATCGGCGGACAGCTGCGCGGCTTCGTCCTGAACGCTCACCCAGCCTTCGGCAAAGCCTGGCAGGCCGCGCACGTCGCAGGCTTCGGCCAGCACGATACCGTCACGGCTGTACTGGCAGGCGCTGGCGCCAACACCTGCCTCGGCCAGCAGTGCCAGGTAGGCATCGCGGCTGTGGTGGCGGCGGTTGACCCGCAGGATCATCGGCGGGTGGGCGTTGTTGGCGGCGCAGATGGCCTCCCACTGCTCCGGCCAGAAGGCCTTGAGCGACTTCTGCAGCCAGCGCGGGTGGGCAGTGCGTACCACCGGGTCGCGCTCCATGCCGGCCAGCAATTCTTCGCCTTCGCGTTGGGCGCGGCGCAGCACGGCATTGAGCAGGCCCTTGGCCCACGGCTTCTTCAGCTTGTCGGCACAGCCGACGGTCTCGCCAATGGCCGCGTGGGCCGGGATACGGCTGTAGAACAGCTGGTACAGGCCGACCAGCAGCAGCGCCTGCACATCGGCATCGGCGGCCTTGAACGGCTTCTGCAGCAGCTGCGCGGCCAGCAGGTCGAGGCGTGGCTGCCAGCGCGCGGTGCCGAACGCCAGGTCCTGGGTCAGGCCGCGGTCGCGTTCATCGACCTTGTCCAGTTGCGCCGGCAGCGAGCTGTTCAGCGAGGCCTTGCCACTGAGCACAGCGGCAAGGGCACGAGCGGCGGCGAGGCGTGGGTTCATTGGCCCAGCACCTTGCCGCTGGCGAATTTCTCGCGACGGCTGTTGAACAGGTCGCTGAAGTTCAGCGGCTTGCCGCCGGGCAGTTGCAGGCGGGTCAGGCTCAGCGCCTGGTCACCGCAGGCGACCACCAGGCCGTCCTTGCTGGCGGAGAGGATCTCGCCGGGGGTGCCTGTCGCTGTGGACAAGTTGGCGGTCAGCACTTTCACGCTTTCGCCATCGAGGGTGCTGTGGCAAACCGGCCACGGGTTGAAGGCACGGATCAGGCGTTCCAGCTCGACGGCCGGACGGCTCCAGTCGATGCGCGCTTCGTCCTTGTTCAGCTTGTGCGCGTAGGTGGCCAAGGCATCGTCCTGCACTTCGCCTTGCAGCGAACCGTCGGCCAGGCCGGCAATGGCTTGTACGACTGCGGGCGGGCCCATCTCGGCCAAGCGGTCGTGCAGGCTGCCGCCGGTGTCTTCGGCGCTGATCGGGGTGACCACCTTGAGCAGCATCGGGCCGGTGTCCAGGCCCGCTTCCATACGCATCACGGTCACACCGCTCTCGGCGTCGCCGGCTTCCACGGCGCGCTGGATCGGTGCGGCACCGCGCCAGCGTGGCAGCAGGGAGGCATGGCTGTTGATGCAGCCCAGGCGCGGGATATCCAGCACCACCTGCGGCAGGATCAGGCCATAGGCGACCACCACCATCAGGTCCGGCTTCAGTGCGGCCAGTTCGGCCTGGGCTTCGGCGTTGCGCAGGGTCGGCGGCTGGAACACCGGGATGTCATGGGCCACAGCCAGTTGCTTGACCGCGCTCGGCATCAGCTTCTGGCCGCGGCCGGCCGGGCGGTCGGGCTGGGTGTAGACGGCCACGATCTCGTAGGGGCTGTCGAGCAAGGCCTTGAGGTGTTCGGCAGCAAACTCTGGAGTGCCTGCAAAGACGATGCGCATGGAGTTCTCGCTTCAAAAAAGAAAAAGGCTTGCCGGAGCAAGCCTTCTGGAAGGTGGGGATCAGGCTTGCTGGCGGTGCTGCTTTTCCAGCTTTTTCTTGATCCGGTCGCGCTTGAGCTGCGACAGGTAGTCGACGAACAGCTTGCCGTTGAGGTGATCGAATTCATGCTGCACGCACACCGCCAGCAGGCCTTCGCACTCCAGCTCGTATGGCTTGCCGTCACGGTCCTGGGCCTTGACCCGCACACGCAGCGGGCGGTCGACGTTCTCGTAGAAGCCAGGTACCGACAGGCAGCCTTCCTGGTACTGGCCCATGTCATGGGTCAGCTCTTCGACCGTAGGGTTGATGAAGACGCGCGGCTCGCTGCGGTCTTCACTGAGGTCCATGACCACGACCTGCTGGTGCACGTTGACCTGGGTGGCGGCCAGGCCGATGCCAGGGGCTTCGTACATGGTTTCAAACATGTCGTCGATCAGCTGACGCAGGGCGTCGTCGAACACCGTCACCGGCTTGGCGATGGTGCGCAGGCGCGGGTCCGGGAATTCGAGAATGTTCAAGATGGCCATAAGGTCAGGCAGTCACTGTGCGTTCGGTTGAAAACTGAGCACACATAATAAAGGGAAACGGGGATTTCAGCACCTGGCAAAGCTCGGCTAGGGTTTTCAAGGGCCGCTTATAGCCCATTCGATGGACAGGTTGTCAAAGCGTTATCAACAAAGTTATCCACAGTTTGTGCCACGTCGATGGCCCCAATTCGATCAAGGATGATCCCCATGCAGACCTACCATTCGTCGCCTCTTCCGCCTGCCGAACTGGAGGCGCGATTACGCCTGCACCGGCTGCCGGAAACGGGATTGCGTCGTTTTAACACCTTGTTGGAGGCCTTTGGCAGTGCCTCTTCGGCACTGTGCGCACCGGCCGGCGCGTGGCGCGCATTGGGCATACCACAGGCCACCATCGATGCCCGGCGCAGTGCCGAAGTACGTGAAGGCGCACTGGCCGCAATGGCCTGGTTAGAGCGCCCGGGCCAGCATTTACTGATGTGGGACGGCCCTGGCTACCCGCCACTATTGGCGGAAATCGACGATGCCCCTCCGCTGCTTTTCGTCGCTGGCAACCCGGCCTTGCTCGAGCGCCCACAGCTGGCAATTGTGGGTAGCAGGCGTGCTTCACCCCCGGCGCTCGACACTGCTGCGGCATTTTCCCGCTACCTGGCTCAGGCCGGTTTCACCATTACCAGCGGCTTGGCCGTGGGCATCGACGGTGCCGCTCATCGGGCCGCATTGCAGGCTGGTGGGGGCACGGTTGGCGTGCTCGGTACGGGGTTGCAAAAACTTTATCCACAGCGCCACAAGTCGCTCGCGCAAGCGATGATCGACAACGGTAGCGCGCTGGTTTCCGAGTACCCGCTGGATGCCGGGCCGCTACCTGGCAACTTCCCGCGGCGCAATCGCATCATCAGTGGCCTGTCGCTGGGCGTGCTGGTGGTAGAGGCCAGCCTGGCCAGTGGTTCGCTGATCACCGCACGCCTGGCTGCCGAGCAAGGCCGCGAGGTGTATGCCATACCGGGCTCCATTCACCACCCCGGTGCCAAGGGCTGCCACCAGTTGATCCGTGACGGCGCGCTGCTGGTGGAGAGCGTGGAGCAGATATTGGAAAGCCTGCAGGGCTGGCAGAACCTGCCGCCTGCGGTTGTGGATAAATTCGACCATCCCTTGCTCGCCCTGCTGCATGCTGCGCCACAAACCAGCGAAAGCCTGGCCCACTGCAGCGAGCTGCCGCTGGCCGACGTGCTGGCGCAGCTGACCGAACTGGAGCTGGAAGGCCGGGTCAGCAATGAAGCCGGGCGTTGGTTTGCCCGCGCGGGCTAAGTACACTGCTCTCAAGCAAGGTATATAGGCGGAGTAACAGAAATGGTGAGCAGTTTTCGTGTGCAACAAGCCGCACGTGAGATCCGGGCGGGCGCAGTGATCGCCTATCCGACGGAAGCGGTCTGGGGCCTGGGCTGCGACCCGTGGAACGAGGACGCGGTGTATCGCCTGCTGGCGCTGAAGTCGCGGCCTGTGGATAAAGGCCTGATCCTGGTAGCCGACAACATCCGCCAGTTCGACTTCTTGTTCGAGGATTTCCCCGAAGACTGGATCGACCGCATGGGCAGCACCTGGCCGGGGCCGAACACCTGGCTGGTACCGCACCAGGACCTGTTGCCCGAGTGGGTGACCGGGGAGCATGACACCGTGGCGCTGCGGGTCAGCGACCACCCGTTGGTGCGCGAGCTGTGTGCGTTGGTGGGGCCGTTGATTTCCACTTCGTGCAACCCGGGCGGGCGCCCGGCGGCGAAGACCCGGTTGCGGGTGGAGCAGTACTTCCATGGCCAGCTGGATCTGGTACTGGGTGGCGCATTGGGTGGAAGGAAGAACCCGAGTGTGATTCGTGACCTGGTGACTGGCGAAGTCGTTCGCCCGGGCTGATACATATCCACAGGCCTGGCCGCGACCTCCTGTGGGAGCGGGCGAGCCCGCGAAGAATCCAACGTGGTGTCTGGCACGGGCTTCGCCCGTGTTCGCGGGCATGCCCGCTCCCACAGGTCAGGGCCAAGTCCCCGCGGATTTTTCTGATTTTGTCTCGAATGGCTGTCCAGCTTGCGGCTTGGGAAATATCCTACGAGCCGCGTCCCCTGCCATCACCTTCTCAGTGGGAACCAGTGCCTCTAGGCTTCATCCGTCGCTGAATACCTTGGCGATCGGGTGTGGTAGCCCGGATGCATTTTTTCCATGGCAGTCTATGGTGACTGTGCGTGGGAGGCTTTCGAGCCTGCCTGGATTGGAAAATGCCCGGGTCTACCACCTCGCGTACAGTCGCCACCCATTCACGTGGTAGTGATTGGTGGCGGCAATGAGGAGCATTTTCCAATGATGAAGAAAATAGTCCCCGATCCACCGCTTCCCTGCACCTCTACTCGTCCCTTCGGTCGCTGCGATGCCGGCCACGAACCGCTGTTCACCGTAAACCCGAACATTTCCGCCGAGGACGCCTTGGTTCATGTAGCTCTGTATCTGCGAGGCGCCTACGAAACGGGCTCGAAAGCCCTCGAGTACCTGCGCGAAGAAGGCCGTGGCATGTATTGGTCGAGCCTGCATTCCATTGAACTTGCGGAGGGATTGGTGGAGGCGATTCTCGATGGTATCGAGTCGATACCAACCACCCGTCCCCCACAGGCATAGCGCCATATTCAAGGCCGACGCAGTACCTGTGGGAGCGGGTTCACCCGCGAACACCGGCAAAGCCGGTGCCATGCACCGCGGTGTCTTCTTCGCGGGTAAACCCGCTCCCACAGGTAAAGTGATTGGCCCCAGTTCTTGGGAACCTGTGGGAGTGGGCTCAGGGGATCAGTACAGTCGACCCCACAGTCCTGCGCGCCGACAGCTCCGCCTGTGCCTTGGCCGCCTCACTCAGCGGATACCGCTGCTGGATATCCACAACCAGATTGCCGCTGCCAATCATGGCGAACAGGTCATCGGCCATGGCCTGGGTATTCTCGGCACTGTTGGCATAGGTCGCCAAAGTCGGCCGGGTCACATACAGCGACCCTTTCTGCGCCAGAATCCCCAGGTTCACCCCGCTCACTGCCCCCGAGGCATTGCCAAAGCTCACCATCAACCCGCGCGGCTGCAGACAGTCCAGTGAGGTCAGCCAGGTGTCGGCACCCACACCGTCATACACCACCGGGCATTTCCTGCCGTCGGTCAGCTCCAGCACCCGCTGGGCCACGTCTTCACGGCTGTAGTCGATGGTCGCCCACGCCCCCAGCGCCTTGGCCCGCTCGGCCTTCTCGGCAGAGCTCACTGTCCCGATCAGCTTGGCGCCCAAGGCCTTGGCCCACTGGCACGCCAACGAACCCACGCCGCCAGCTGCTGCGTGGAACAAGATCACGTCACCCGCCTTCACCTCATAGGTCTGCTTCAGCAGGTACTGCACGGTCAAACCCTTGAGCATCACCGCCGCCGCCTGTTCGAAGCTGATGGTGTCGGGCAGCTTCACCAGGTTGGCTTCCGGCAGCGTATGCACCTCGCTATACGCGCCCAGCGGGCCGCCGGCATGGGCCACGCGGTCACCCACTTTCAGCCGGGTCACGCCCTCGCCCACGGCCTCGACCACGCCAGCCGCTTCAGTGCCCAGCCCCGAAGGCAGGGATGGCGGTGCATACAGCCCGCTGCGGAAGTAGGTATCGATGAAGTTCAGGCCGATCGCATGGTTACGCACACGCACCTGCTGTGGCCCTGGCGGGGCTGGTTCGAATTCCACAAACTGCAGCACTTCCGGGCCGCCATGCTGGCTGAACTGGATACGCTTGGCCATCTCGCACTCCTGTCGTATGGGTCGGGAAAGGCCTTCTATCGGACGCCTTTGCTTGATCGCCGTCAACTGCGGCGCGCGGGCTGGGGGTGGTATGCTACGCGGCGAATTCTTCCCTGCCCGTTCCTGGTGACCCGATGACTAGCCGCACCGAGGCCGTGAAAGCCTACCTGCTCGACCTGCAAGACCGCATCTGCTCTGCCCTCGAAGCTGAAGACGGCGGCGCCCGCTTCGTCGAGGACGCCTGGGTGCGCGAAGCCGGTGGCGGGGGCCGCACGCGGGTGATCGGCGATGGCAAGGTGATCGAGAAAGGCGGGGTCAACTTTTCCCACGTGTTCGGCGCCGGTCTGCCGCCGTCGGCCAGTGCCCATCGCCCCGAGCTGGCGGGCCGTGGCTTCGAGGCCCTGGGCGTGTCGCTGGTGATCCACCCGCACAACCCGCATGTGCCCACTTCCCACGCCAACGTGCGCTTCTTCATCGCCGAAAAGGAAGGTGAAGAGGCTGTCTGGTGGTTCGGCGGCGGCTTCGACCTGACCCCGTACTACGGCAATGAAGAAGACTGCATCCACTGGCACCGTGTGGCCGAGCAGGCCTGCGCGCCGTTCGGCGCCGACGTGTACCCGCGCTACAAGGCCTGGTGCGACCGCTACTTCCACCTCAAGCACCGTGGCGAGCCACGCGGCATCGGTGGCTTGTTCTTCGATGACTTGAACGAGTGGGACTTCGACACCTGCTTCGCCTTCATCCGCGCCATCGGCGACGCCTACGTCAACGCCTACCTGCCGATCATCCAGCGCCGCAAGGACACCCCTTACACCCCGCAGCAGCGCGAGTTCCAGGAATACCGCCGTGGCCGCTACGTGGAGTTCAACCTGGTATACGACCGTGGCACCCTGTTCGGCCTGCAGTCCGGTGGCCGCACCGAGTCCATCCTCATGTCGCTGCCGCCGCAGGTGCGCTGGGGCTACGACTGGAAGGCCGCGCCCGGCAGCGAAGAAGCACGCCTGACCGAGTACTTCCTGCAGGACCGCGACTGGCTCGGCCAGTAAGCCTGTGGATAATCAAGGAGCCGTCATGGACCAGTACGTCGTTTTTGGTAACCCCATCGGCCACAGCAAGTCGCCGCTGATCCATCGCCTGTTCGCCGAACAGACCGGCCAGGACCTGGAATACGCCACCCTGCTGGCGCCGCTGGACGAGTTCAGCGACTGCGCGCGCGGCTTCTTCAAGCAAGGCCGCGGTGGCAACGTCACCGTGCCGTTCAAGGAAGAGGCCTTCCGCCTGTGCGACAGCCTGACCCCGCGTGCCCAGCGCGCTGGCGCGGTGAACACGCTGAGCAAGCTGGCCGATGGCAGCCTGCAGGGCGACAACACCGATGGCGCTGGCCTGGTGCGCGACCTGACGGTGAATGCCGGGGTCGAACTGGCGGGCAAACGCATTCTGATCCTGGGTGCTGGTGGTGCGGTGCGTGGGGTGCTGGAGCCGATCCTTGCGCACAAGCCGCAGTCGCTGGTGATTGCCAACCGGACTGTGGAGAAGGCCGAGCAGCTGGCGCGTGAGTTCGATGAGCTGGGGCCGGTGGTAGCCAGCGGGTTTGCCTGGTTGCAGGAACCGGTGGATGTGATCATCAATGCCACCTCGGCGAGCCTGGCCGGTGAGTTGCCGCCGATTGCCGACAGCCTGGTCGAGGCGGGGCGCACGGTTTGCTACGACATGATGTATGGCAAGGAGCCTACGCCGTTTTGCCAGTGGGCAGAGAAGCTGGGGGCGGCCAAGGTGCTGGATGGGCTGGGGATGCTGGCTGAGCAGGCGGCTGAGGCGTTCTTTATCTGGCGTGGGGTGCGGCCGGATACGGCGCCAGTGTTGGCTGAGTTGCGCCGGCAGCTGGCTCGGGGCTGAGATTGTTGGGGGCCGCTTTGCGGCCCATCGCGACACAAGGCCTTTCCTACAGGGGACCGCGTCAGCAGGCATTGCGCGGTCGGTGTAGGAGCGGCCTTGCGTCGCGATGGGCTGCGCAGTAGCCCCAAAAATCTCAACCCAACATCACTCCTCAAACCGGATCGGACAAAGCTCCACCCCTTCCAGCTTCTGCAACTCCTCGATCACCTGCGGCCTGGCCCGGTGCAGGGTCAGACTCCCCCCCGCCCGCCGCAACCGCCGCGCCTCGCGGTGCAACATATCCACACCCGAGTAATCGATGAAGTTCACCTGCCGCGCATCGATCACCACATGCGGCCCCTGGCAGCGCTGCAAGCGCACCTGCAGGTAATGCGCCGCACCAAAGAAGATCGAGCCGCCCACCCGCAGCACGTCCGCCTCCCCTTCACGGCTTTGTTGCACCCGTGGTCGCGAGGTGCGCTTCAGATAGAAGAAGAGCGACGCCAGCACTCCGGCATAGATCGCCGTCTGCAGCTCCAGCAACAAGGTCGCTGCCGCCGTCAGCGCCATTACCAGAAACTCCGAACGGCTGACCCGGAACAGCGCACGAATCCCCCGGTGGTCCACCAACCCCCAGCAGATCAGCAGGATGCTGCCGGCCATGGCCGGAATCGGCAGGTGCGCGATCAGACCGGCCCCGGCAACGGCGAACACCGCCACCCACAGCGCCGAGAATACCCCGGCCATGGGCGAGCGGGCGCCGGCGTCGTAGCTCAGCCCGGAGCGGGTGAAGGAGCCGGAAGACAGGTAACCGGAGAAAAACGCACCGACGATGTTCGACAGGCCCTGTGCGCGTATTTCCTGGTCTGCGTCGATCAACTGCTCCGAACGTGCCGACAACGAGCGGGCAATCGACAGGCTCGTGACCAGCCCGAGCATGCCCACTGCCACGGCGCTGGGCAGCAGGCGCAGGATCAGTTCCACATCCAGCAAGGGCAGCGGGCTGAAGGGTGGCAGCTGGCCGGTGAATGCCGGCACACGCGGCACATGGCCAAAGAACCCGGGCAGCAGCCAGGCCAGCAGGCTTACCAAAATCAGGCTTATCAACAGGCTGGGCCAGCGTGGGCGCCAGAGTTTGAAGGCCACGCCGATCACCACTGTGGCCAGGCCCAGAATCAAGGAAGGCAGGTCGACCTCGCTGGCATGGCTGGCCAGGTCCTGCACGGTCTTCAACACCGTGGCCTGGCTTGGCAGGTCCATGCCCAGCAGGTTGGGCAGCTGGCCCAGGGCAATGACGACAACGGCGCCCAGGGTGAAGCCGAGCACCACGGAATGGGAGACGAAATTGACCAGTGCGCCGAAGCGCAAAAGCCCCAGCAGCAACTGGAAGATGCCGCCGACGAAGGTCAGCAGCAGCACCAAGGTGACATAGTCGGCGCTGCCGGCCACGGCCAGCGGGCTGATGCTGGCGTAGAGGACGATAGAGATGGCAGCCGTCGGGCCACAGATCAGGTGCCAGGACGAGCCCCACAGGCAGGCGATCAGCACTGGCACGATGGCGGCGTACAGCCCGTACTCGGCCGGCAGGCCGGCGATCAGGGCATAGGCGATGGATTGCGGCAGGGCGAGGATTGCACCGCTCAGGCCCACCAGCAGGTCCTGGCGCAGGCTGCGGCCCGATTGGCGGGGGAGCCAGGAGAGGAAGGGCAGCAGGTGAGTGAGGCGATGCATGGGTTATCCACAATCCTGAAATTGCACTGTCCCCTGTGGGAGCGGGTTTACCCGCGAATGCTGCAGTGAATCTACCGTCGCATTCGCGGGTGAACCCGCTCCCACAGGGATAGAGGTTTGCTTGTGAGGTTACAGTTTGGCTTTGACCGCCTCCAGCGCATTGCCATCGGCCTTGGTCGTCACCCCGGCCAACCACCCTTCCAGCAACTCGGGGTGCGCCTTCAGCCAAGCCTTGGCCGCATCATCGAAGCTGACCTTCTTGTCCACAACTTCGGCCATGATGGTGTTTTCCATGTCCAGCGTGAACTTCAGGTTACCCAGCAGCTTGGCCGCATTCGGGCAGGCTTGTGGATAACCCTTGCGGGTCAGGGTATACACCTCGCCCTTGCTGCCAAACCACTTCTCCCCTCCGCTCAGGTAATGCATCTTCAGCTTCACGTTCATCGGGTGCGGGGTCCAGCCGAGGAAGGTGATGAACTGCTGTTTCTTCACCGCCCGGTCGACCTGCGCCAGCATCGCCTGCTCGCTGGACTCCACCAGCTTCCATTGGCCGAGGTTGAATTCATTCTTGTCGATGATTTCCTTCAACGACAGGTTGGCCGGTGCCCCGGAACCGATCCCGTACAGCTTCTTGTCGAACTGGTCGGCGTGTTTCTGCAAGTCGGCGAAATCCTTCACCCCGGCATTCCACACATAGTCGGGCACTGCCAGGGTGAACTCGGTTCCTTCCAGGTTGCGTGAAAGCTGCTGCACATCGCCGTTGGCGATGAACTTGTCATGAAAGCCCTGCTGTGCCGGCATCCAGTTGCCGAGGAAGGCATCGACGCGGCCATCCTTGAGGCCGCCGTAGATGATCGGCACGGCCAGGCTGTCGATTTTCACCTGGTAACCCAGGCTTTCCAGAAGCAGGCGGGCCAAGGCGTTGGTCGTGGCGATGTCGCTCCAGCCGGGGTCGGCCATCTTCACGGTGGTGCATTGCGCGTCGCTGTCGGCGGCGTTGGCCGTGGCGGTACCCAGGCTCAGGGCCAGGGCGAACACGGCGGCGGAGAACTTGTGCATGGCGGCCTCTTTTCTCAATCCAGGGGGGCGGGCTGTGGATAACGTGCCTTGCGCTCGAGGTCGTCGAGATCGATGTGGTTGCGCATGTACTGTTGGCTGGCGTCCACCAGCGGTTGGTGGTCCCAGCTTTTCAGCTTGCCGATGGCCAGCGCCTCGGCCACCAGGCGGCGGCGCCGCTGGCTGGCAAGAACCTGCTGGCGCAGGCTGGGGATATCCCAACGTTGCTGTGCTTCATCGACAAATGCCTGCAGCAGCGCCTGGTGTTCCGGGCTGCCGGTGAGGTTCTCCCGCTCGTGCGGGTCGCGGCTCAGGTCATAGAGTAGGCATGGGTCGTCTTCGCTGTACACGAACTTGTACGGCCCGCGGCGGATCATCATCAGCGGGCCGACGGTGCCTTCGGCCATGTATTCGCCGATCACTTCGTCATGGCCGCCCTGCCCTTGCAGGTGGCCGACCAGCGAGCGGCCATCCAGGTGCAGGTGGTTATCCACAGCACCTCCGGCCAGCTCGAACAGGGTCGGCAGCAGGTCGCAGGTAGACACCGAGGCACTGACCCGGGCTGGCGCGAAGCGCTTCGGCGCGTGCACCAGCAGCGGCACCCGCGCCGACATCTCGAACCAGTGCATCTTGTACCAGAGGCCACGCTCGCCAAGCATATCGCCGTGGTCGCCGGAGAACACGATCAGGGTGTCGTCGGCCAGGTTGCATTCCTCCAGGGTCTGCAGCAGCAGGCCGATGTTGTCATCGATGTAGCTGCAGGCGCCGAAGTAGGCACGGCGGGCGTCACGGATCTTGTCCACAGGCAGCGGCTTGTTCCACAGGTCGTAGACCTTCAGCAGGCGCTGCGAGTGCGGGTCGAGTTCTGCCTGGTCGAATTCGGCGCGGGGCATGGGGATATCCACACCCTCGTAGCGATCCCAATAGCGCCGGGGGATGGTGTAGGGGTCGTGCGGGTGGGTCATCGACACGGTCAGGCAGAACGGTCGGCCATCGTTTTCGCGCACATGGTCGTACAGGTACTGGCGCGCCTTGAACACCACCTCCTCGTCGAAATCCAGCTGGTTGGTGCGCACGCACGGGCCGGCCTGCAGTACCGAGGACATGTTGTGATACCAGCTCGGGCGCACGTCCGGTTCATCCCAGTTCACCGCCCAGCCGTAGTCGGCCGGGTAGATGTCGCTGGTCAGGCGTTCTTCGTAGCCATGCAACTGGTCCGGGCCGCAGAAGTGCATCTTGCCCGACAGCGCGGTGCGGTAGCCAAGGCGGCGCAGATAGTGGGCGTAGGTCGGCACGTCGGCGGGGAAGTCGGCGGCGTTGTCGTAGGCGCCGATGCGACTGGGCAACTGGCCGCTGACCAGAGTGAAGCGCGACGGCGCGCACAACGGACTGTTGCAGTAGGCCGAGTCGAACACCACCGCCTGTTCGGCAAGGCGGCTCAGGTGCGGCATCTGGATCGGCGAAGAGGCGTAGATCGGCAGCAAGGGCGCGGCCATCTGGTCGGCCATGATGAACAGGATATTCGGGCGCGTCATGGTGGCTTCCATCGTTGAGGGTTATGCGAACCGCTTGCCTATCAAGATGCGACTGTGGATAACATGGGTAAAGCCCACGGAGGGCAATAACTGGGATTAGCCACGCTTATGTTTGACCACCTTGCCGAGCTGTCGCTGGATACCTTGCGCGTGTTCGAGGCCGCCGCACGGTTGCGCGGCTTTACCGCCGCGGCGCTGGAGCTGGGTACCACGCAGCCAGCGGTGAGCCAGCAAGTAAAACGGCTGGAGGCACAGGTGGGCACGCGCCTGTTCGACCGCATTTACCGGGGTATCGAGCTGACCGAGGCTGGCCAGGTGCTGTTCGAACAGGTGCATCAGGGCCTGCAGGCCATGGAGGACGGCATTGCCCAGGCCAGTGGGCGCGGCCAGCGCGAAGTGCTGCAGGTGGCTACCGACTTCGCCTTTGCGGCGTTCTGGCTGATGCCACGGCTGCAGCGTTTTCACGAGGCTTATCCACAGGTGGACGTGAGCCTGGTGACCGGTGAGCGCAGCCAGGGCATGTTGCGACCGGACATCGATGTGGCGGTGCTGTTTGGCGACGGGCGTTTTCACCAGGGCGAGAGCCGCTGGCTGTTCGATGAGGAGGTTTTCCCTGTGTGCAGCCCCCGGCTGATTCATGGCAAACCCTTGTCAGCCGTGGCTTTGCAACGATTGCCCTTGCTGCACTTGAAGGGCGAGCAGGCTAGCCGTTGGTTTGACTGGGCGGGGGTGTTTCGCGGGTTTGGGGTGGCCAGCCCGCCGCCGGCCGGGCAGTTGCGGTTTGATAACTATACGTTGCTGATCCAGGCGGCGATTGCCGGGCAAGGGGTGGCGATTGGCTGGGGGCATCTGGTGGATGGGCTGGTGGAGCAGGGGTTGCTGTGCCGGCCGTTGGAGGGGAGTTTGCGCTCGGCGCGCGGGTATTACGCGGTGCTGCCACCACGCAAGCGGCGTGGGGCGTTGATCGAGCGGTTTGTGGATTGGCTGGAGCAAGAGCGTAGCCTTTGAGATTTTGGGGCCGCTTTGCGGCCCATCGCGACACAAGGCCGCTCCTACAGGGGATCGCGAACCGACATGGAATGGCGAATGGGCAGAAATCGCTTGTCCCGTGTAGGAGCGGCCTTGTGTCGCGATGGGCTGCACAGCAGCCCCGGCAATCTAGACCACGAAGTTCAGATGCTCGCCCCGGTGCAAATCCAGCTCCAGCATATCCACCATCCCTGCCGCGACTCTGGCCAGGTGCCGCAACGGCTCGGCCAACCCCGGCTCCAGCGTACCTTCGGTGCTGCGAAAATGCTCCATCCCCAACCCGGCCAGTTCCTGCGGAGCATTGATCAGCGTCCAGTGCAACGCACTGCGCTGTAACCCGTCCACCACCTGGTCCACACACTCCCGCTCCGCCTCGCTGTACTTGCCCGGCTCATCCAGCACATCGAAATCGCCCACCAGCAGCAGCCGGCGTATAGTCGTACGCTTCAGCCCCGCCACCAGCGCCTCGCTCATGCGGGCTTGCCCGGGCAGATCGCCCGGCGCCAGCGTCGACAACAGGGCAATTACTGCCGACCCGCCTGCCGCGCCCTGCTCCGCCTGGTTGGCATCGCCCAGCCCGCCTATCTTGAAATGCAGGCCGGGGCGCGGCGCGTGGCGGTTGAGGTCGTCGACCACGGCGGTGACTTCGTGCTGGCGCGACAGCAGCTCTACCATCAGGGCGTTGCCCAGGCTGCTTTCAGGCCCGAACAGGACCAGTTTGAACACTGGGGTTTCGGCGTTTTTCACTGCATCACTCCCTTTGCAGGTGGTGATGGTTGGACCGCAATCAGGAGTTATCGTGCAGAGGATCAAGGGTTACCACGCCCACGTTTACTACGACGCAGCGACCATGGACCAGGCCCGTGAACTGTGCGAGGAGGCGGCGCGGCTGTTTCCCGTGACCATGGGGCGCATGCACCAGAAACCGGTTGGGCCGCACCCGGACTGGAGCTGCCAGCTGGCCTTCGAGCCGGAGTTTGTGGGGGTGGTGCTGCCGTGGTTGGCGCTGTATCGGAAGGGGTTGGTGGTGTTCATGCACCCGCTGACCGGTGATGAACTGGCGGACCACCGTGACCATGCGATCTGGATGGGGGCGGTGCGGCCGCTGGATCTGTCGATTTTCGGGGGATAGGCCTCTATAGCCTGTGCTGGCCTCTTCGCGGGCACGCCCGCTCCCACAGGTCCTCCACAGCTTTCAGCATCTGTGTTGTCCCTGTGGGAGCGGGCGTGCCCTCGAAGCAGGCGACGCGGTTCAACGGCGGGCGCCGCGCACCCCTTCAGCCAGCGCCGAGCACAGGCTCAATACATCGTTGACTGCCTGCTCGGCACTCTTGGCCTGGGCAATCTTGTCGACCAGTGCCGAGCCCACCACCACGCCGTCCGACAGGCGGGCAATGGCCGCAGCCTGCTCCGGCGTACGAATGCCGAAACCAACGCTGATCGGCAGATCGGTATGCCGACGCAGGCGGGCAATGGCTTCGGTCACGTGCTCGGTGGTCGCCGAGCCGGCGCCGGTGACACCGGCCACCGACACGTAGTAGACGAACCCGGAGCTGCGCTCCAGCACGCGCGGCAGGCGCGCGTCGTCTGTGGTCGGGGTGGTCAGGCGGATGAAGTCGATACCCGCTGCCTGGGCCGGGGTCGCCAGTTCGGCGTCGTGCTCTGGCGGCAGGTCGACGATGATCAGGCCATCGACACCCGCTTGCTTGGCTTCGGCCACGAACTTTTCCACGCCAAAGCGGTGGATCGGGTTGTAGTAACCCATCAGTACGATCGGTGTGGCCTGGTTATCCACACGGAATTCGCGAACCATCTGCAGGGTCTTGGCCAGGGACTGGCCGGCTTCCAGAGCACGCAGGGTGGCCAGCTGGATGGCCACGCCGTCGGCCATCGGGTCGGTGAACGGCATGCCCAGTTCGATCACGTCGGCACCGGCTGCCGGCAGGCCCTTGAGGATCTGCAGCGAGGCGTCATAGCCCGGGTCGCCCGCGGTGACGAAGGTGACCAGTGCCGAGCGGCCTTCGGCCTTCAGCTCGGCGAAGCGTTGTTCAAGACGGCTCATGCCTGTTTCTCCTGGGCGGCCATGTGGTTCATGACGGTTTGCATGTCTTTGTCGCCGCGGCCCGACAGGCACACGACCATCAGGTGGTCCTTGGGCAGCTTCGGTGCGCGCTTGATCGCCTCGGCCAGGGCGTGGGAGCTTTCCAGGGCCGGGATGATACCTTCCAGGCGGCAGGTGGCGTGGAACGCATCCAGCGCTTCGTCGTCGGTGATGCTGACGTACTCGACACGCTTAACTTCGTGCAGGTAGGCGTGCTCCGGGCCGATGCCCGGGTAGTCCAGGCCGGCGGAAATCGAGTGGGCGTCGGTGATCTGGCCGTCTTCGTCCTGCAGCAGGTAGGTGCGGTTGCCGTGCAGCACGCCCGGTACGCCGCCGTTCAGGCTGGCGGCGTGCTTGTCGGTGTGCACGCCATGGCCACCGGCTTCGACGCCGATAATCTGCACGCTTGGCTCCTCGAGGAACTCATGGAACAGGCCCATGGCGTTGGAGCCGCCACCGACGCAGGCAACCAGGCTGTCTGGCAGGCGGCCTTCCTTCTCTTGCAGCTGTGCGCGGGTTTCCTTGCCGATGATCGACTGGAAGTCGCGGACCATGGCCGGGTACGGGTGCGGGCCGGCCACGGTGCCGATCAGGTAGAAGGTGTCTTCGACGTTGGTGACCCAGTCGCGCAGGGCCTCGTTCATGGCGTCCTTCAGGGTGCCGGTGCCGGCGGTGACCGGGACGATCTCGGCGCCCAGCAGCTTCATGCGGAACACGTTGGCCTGCTGGCGCTCGATGTCGGTGGCGCCCATGTAGATCACGCAAGGCAGGCCGAAGCGGGCAGCGACGGTGGCGGTGGCCACGCCGTGCATGCCGGCGCCGGTTTCGGCGATCAGGCGCTTCTTGCCCATGCGCTTGGCCAGCAGCACCTGGCCAATGCAGTTGTTCACCTTGTGCGCGCCGGTGTGGTTGAGTTCTTCACGCTTGAAGAAGATCTTCGCGCCGCCGCAGTGCTCGGTCAGGCGCTCGGCGAAGTACAGCGGGTTGGGGCGGCCGATGTAGTCGCGCTGGAAGTAGGCCAGCTCTTCGAGGAACTTGGGGTCTGCCTTGGCCGCTTCGTATTCGCGGGCCAGGTCCAGCACCAGTGGCATCAGGGTTTCGGCCACGTAGCGGCCGCCGAACGAGCCGAACAGGCCGTTGGCGTCGGGGCCGGGGCGGTATTGGGACTGGGTCATGGGGCGCTCCAGGGCGTAATGAATGAGTGATGGGCTTTACTCTAACCACGGCAAGCCCGGCTGAAAACCGATAAGATTGCGCAAACTTGTCAGAAAAACTCACAGGTAAAATGGCCCACGACCTCCCTCCCCTCAATGCCCTGCGGGCCTTCGAGGCTACCGCACGGCTCAACAGCGTCAGCCAGGCGGCCGAAGCGCTGCACGTTACCCATGGTGCCGTCAGCCGGCAGATCAAGGTGCTTGAAGAGCACCTGGGCATCGCGCTGTTCGTGAAGGACGGGCGTGGCATCAAACTCACAGATGCCGGCGTACGCCTGCGCGATGCCAGTAGCGAAGCCTTCGACCGCCTGCGCAGCGTGTGCGCCGAGCTCAGCCACGATGTCAGCGAGGCGCCGTTCGTGCTGGGCTGCTCGGGCAGCCTGCTGGCGCGCTGGTTCATCCCGCGGTTGGGGCGGTTGCAGGCGGATTTGCCTGAGCTGCGCCTGCACCTGTCGGCCGGTGAAGGCGACCTGGACCCGCGGCGGCCAGGGCTGGATGCGCTGCTGGTGTATGCCGAGCCGCCATGGCCGGCGGACATGCAGGTGCATGTGCTGGCCGAGGAGCGCATCGGGCCGGTGCTCAGCCCGCATTTCGACGGTTTCGAGCGCTTGCAGGGCGCGCCGGCCAAGGCTTTGCTGGGCGAAGCCTTGCTGCACACCACCTCGCGCCCGCAGGCTTGGCCGACCTGGGCACTGGAACAGGGGTTGGAGCCGGCGACCCTGCACTATGGCCAGGCTTTCGAGCACCTGTATTACCTGCTGGAAGCTGCGGTGGCCGGGTTGGGTGTGGCGATTGCGCCGCAGCCGCTGGTCGCTGATGACCTGCGGGCGGGCCGTTTGAGTGCGCCGTGGGGCTTTTCACCTACCCCTGCGGCATTGGCGCTGTGGGTGCCCAGGCGCGCCGCGGACGGGCGCGCCGAGCAGTTGGCGCAGTGGCTAAGGGCAGAACTGGCGCGACAGGGCGCTTAGTTGCGTTTGCACATCAGGTACGCCGCCAGCAGGCCTAGCGCGCCAATGGCGACGCCGGCGGTGGTGTACGGGTGTTCCTGGGCATAGTCGCGGGTGGCGATGCCGGTCTGGCGGGTGCGGTGCTTCACTTCCTCGTAGGCATCGCTCAACAGGTGGCGCGAATGACGCAGGGCACTCTCGGCGTTGCTGCGGATTGCCTTCACCGATTTCTGGGACTCCTCCGACGCATCATGCTTGAGGTTTTCCAGGCTTTTCAGAAGGCTCTCGATCTCCGCTTCCATGCTTTCCAGGGACGTTCTACGCAGCGAATTGCGGTGCATGTTGACTCTCCTTTGCAGTATGGACTGTAAGGATTGCGACCTTGGGCCCGCGGGAAAGTGCGATCGAACTTTCGCCAATGGTGACCGCTCGCAGGTAAACCAGGCCTGCGCTGCTAGGCTCAATCTCACCATCATCCGAGGAGAGCGCTCATGACCGATCATCACACCTACAAGAAGATCGAACTGGTGGGGTCTTCGACCACCAGCATCGAAGAGGCGATCAACAATGCCCTGGCCGAAGCCGGCAAGAGCATCAAGCACCTGGAGTGGTTCGAAGTGATAGATACCCGTGGCCATATCCGTGACAACAAGGCGGCGCACTTCCAGGTCACGCTGAAGGTCGGCTTCCGTATCGCCAATAGCTGAAACACTGCCGGGCTGGATGAGCCCGGCATGATGGGGTATTTAGGGAGGGGGCGCCTTGGCGGGCGCCCTTTCTGATTTCATCTGCACAAGGAAAGCGAGTGATGAACAAACTGATTCTGGCGCTGGGCCTGATGACCCTGGCCGGTGGTGCGCTGGCGGCGGGCAAGCCGTGCGAGGAGCTCAAGGCAGAGATTGCGGCCAAGCTGGATGCCAAGGGTGTTACCGGCTACAAGCTGGAGATCGTCGACAAGGGCGACCCGGCCGGCAAGGTGATTGGCAGCTGCGAGGCTGGTACCAAGGAGATTGTGTACCGGCGCGGCTAATGTGCTGGCTTCTTCGCGGGCTCGCCCGCTCCCACAGGGATATCACAGGCCTGAGAGCGACGCTGTACCTGTGGGAGCGGGTTTACCCGCGAAGAAGATCACGCGGTCTTGAGAGCCTGCGCCAACAGTTCGTAGGATCGAATCCGGTCCGCATGCTCATACAAATCACAGGTGAAGATCAGCTCATTTGCCCCGGTCTGCTCCAGCAGCACTTCCACCTTGGCCCGCACCTTCTGCGGGCTGCCGATCATCGCCAGGCCGAGGAAGCTGCCCACCGCATCCCGTTCATGGGGTAGCCACAACCCGTCCATGCTTTCCACCGGCGGCTTCTGCATAAGGCTCTGCCCGCGAATCAGCGCGAGGATGCGCTGGTACACCGACGTGGCCAGGTACTCGGCCTTTTCGTCGGTTTCCGCCACCACCATGGGGATGCCCAGCATCACATACGGCTTGTCCAATGTGGTCGAGGGCTTGAAGTGGTTGCGGTACACGCGGATCGCCTCGTGCATGTAGCGCGGCGCAAAGTGCGAGGCGAAGGCGTAGGGCATGCCGCGCATGCCGGCCAGTTGAGCGCTGAACAGGCTGGAGCCGAGCAGCCACATCGGTACGTCGGTGTCGTGCCCTGGTACGGCGATCACTTTTTGATCATCGGTACGCGGGCCGAGGTAGCGTGACAGTTCCTCGACATCGTCCGGGAAGTCATCCGGGCCGCCGGCGCGGTCGCGGCGCAGGGCGTAGGCAGTCATCTGGTCGGAACCCGGCGCGCGGCCCAACCCCAGGTCGATGCGCCCCGGGTACAGGCTGGCCAGGGTGCCGAACTGCTCGGCGATCACCAGCGGCGCATGGTTGGGCAGCATGACCCCGCCAGAGCCCACGCGAATGCTCGAGGTGCCCCCTGCCAGGTAGCCGATCAGCACCGAAGTCGCCGAACTGGCGATGCCGTCCATGTTGTGGTGCTCGGCCACCCAGAAGCGGTTGTAGCCAAAGCGCTCAACGTGCTGCGCCAGGTCCAGCGAGTTGCGCAGCGACTGCGCCGGGCCGGCGTCGGCGCGTACTGGCACCAGGTCGAGGGTGGAAATCTTCAGATCACGCAGCTGCGTCATGGAGCCTCCGCAAAGGTATTTGGCCACAGGCCTTCTCAACTCTGTATGGGCACATTCGACGGATTCAATGCTTGCCGTGCGATTGCTCTGAACTTGCCGTAGGCGGCTGACCTCTGAAGCCATAAGCATGTAACCCGAGACCAGGAGGCATCATGAAAAAGACAGCATCGGCTATCTGGCAAGGTGGCCTGAAGGACGGCAAAGGCCTGCTTTCTACCGAAAGCGGCGCGCTCAAGCAGAACCCCTACGGCTTCAACACCCGTTTCGAGGGCTCGCCCGGGACCAACCCGGAGGAGCTGATCGGCGCGGCGCACGCCGGCTGCTTCTCGATGGCACTGTCGATGATGCTGGGCGAAGCGGGGTTCACCCCGGACAGGATCGACACCGCTGCCGAAGTGACACTCGACAAGCAAGCTGATGGATTTGCCATTACGGCGGTGCATCTGGTGCTCAGGGCCAAGGTGCCTGGGGCGAGTGAAGCGCAATTCTTGCAGATCGCCGACAAGGCCAAGGCCGGTTGCCCGGTGTCCAAGGTGCTGAACGCGAAGATCAGCCTGGATGCGGCGCTGGTGGGTTGAAGCAGTGCAATGAGGGCGGTTTGTTGTAGTCTAAACAGCGTCGGCAGCACGCTGCCCTTTCAGGAGCCGTTTCATGATTCGCGTAGCAATCACCGTGTTGGCTTCCCTGGTCGCCACATCTGCGTTGGCGGCGGTCAAACCGTGCGAGGAGCTCAAAGCCGAGATCGAGGCCAAGATCCAGGCCCAGGGTGTTTCGTCCTATACCCTGGAGATCGTGCCCAACAGCGAGGTCAAGGACCAGAACATGGTCGTCGGGACCTGCGATGGTGGGACCAAGAAGATCATTTATCAGAAGAATGATCGGTAGGTTCAGGATTTTGGGGGCCGCTTTGCGGCCCTATCGCGACACAAGGCCGCTCCTACAGGGATCGCGTATCTCCTATAGGAGCAATGCAGCCCCAGGTCAAGGAATGCAGAACACCTCGCTAGGCTCGTTCACCACCACCTTGCGGCTGCCGTCATACAGCAGCACCTGCGGTTCCATCACCGGCGCCCGTGCCTCCAGGCGATAGCGTTCACCGGCCTTGAAGTTGTCAAAGCGCACGGTCAGGTAGCAGGTACGGTCCCTGGGCTGGGTCATGAGGCCGCCCCCATATATCTCGTAATCGAAGCGCACTACCAGTTCGTGCTTGCCTGGCGTCACCTGGAAGTAGCGGCCATCTTCCAAGCGCTTGCCGTCGAGGCGGTCGGCCATGATCACCCTGCCGGGAGTCATGGTGTACAGGTCGACCCAGGCCTGCTTGGGGTCGACGGGCGGCAAGGGGCTGGCGCAAGCCCCCAGTGCACTGAGGGCGATCAGCATCATGGGCTGGCGCATGGCAATACTCCCACTTGCGATTCATAGGCTACAAGCATAGCGCCGTTTGTGCGTTTCAGGTGCGCTGGCAGCCTGCAGGCAAGCCCTGGCCAACCAGTTTTTGCTGATGGTCGTAGAGTTTGATCCAAGGGCGGAAACCGATGCTGCCAGCCTGCAGCTGGTAGCGCTGGCCGGCACTGAAATCCTTGAAGGTCAGCTTGACCTGGCAATCCCGCCACAACGGCTCCTCGACCGGGCCGATATTGCTGGGGGTAACCGGAAACTGGTAGCGCACGGTCAGCTCGTGGCTGCCGGGCTGTACTTCGAAATAACGGCTGTCGGCCCAGTCGCGTTCATCTACCTGCACGGCGTGCAGCGAGGTGTTGTCGTAGGGCGTGAGGTCGATCCAGGCCTGGTTCGGGTCCGGGTCTGGCAAGGTCGAACAGGCGGATATCAGCAACAGTGAGCCGGTGACCAACAGTGCACGCATGGCGAAACTCCCCCTTGGCGAGATAGTCTTGGAGTGAATCGGCCTTGAGCGAGTCAGACAGTCCCGGATGCTTCGACTTATTCTTATGCAGCGCTCAGGCCCTGGGCCACTCGACCTTGTTTTCACCCGTTTGGTTCCCCTGCTGGCGGTGCTCCTGCTGAACGGTTGCAGCAGCGCCGCCTATTATGGGCAGTTGGCCGAGGGCCAGTGGCAGCTGCTACGCGCACGGCAGCCGGTGGATCAGGTAGTGGCCAACCCGGCCACTTCAGCGCAATTGCGCGCGCGCCTGGAACACGCCAAGCAGGCGCGGGCATTTGCCAGCCAGCAGCTGAAGCTGCCGGACAACCGCAGCTACCGGGTGTACGCCGACCTTGGCCGGCCTTACGTGGTATGGAATGTGTTCGCTACCCCCGAGCTGTCGTTGCAGCCAGTGACACACTGCTTCCCGATCGCGGGATGTGTGGCCTATCGCGGCTATTACCAGCAAGGCGCGGCGCGTGGGGCGGCGGCGTTGATGCGCCAGGACGGCATGGATGTATACGTGGGCGGCGTGGAGGCCTATTCGACCCTGGGCTGGTTCGACGACCCGATCCTGTCGTCGATGGTGGGTTGGAGCGACGAGCGCCTGGCCACGCTGATCTTCCATGAGCTGGCCCACCAGCGCTTCTATGTGCAGGACGACACCGAGTTCAACGAGTCGTTTGCTTCCTTCGTCGAGCAGGAAGGCACGCGGCAATGGCGCGTGGCGCGGGGCCTTGCTGCCTCTGGCGGGGAGCAGGGGCAGCAGCGTGAGCAGTTCATCCGGTTGGTGCTGGCCAGCCGCGAGCGGTTGCAGGCGATTTATGCCGGGCCTCTGGATGATGCGCAGAAGCGGACGGCCAAGCAGGCGGAGTTCGAGCGGCTTAGGCGGGAATACCGGCAAGTGCGTGATGCCCAGTGGGGTGGTGACAAGCGCTATGACGCCTGGATGTATGGGCCGATGAGCAATGCCAAGTTGCTGCCGTTCGGGCTGTATGACCAGTGGGTACCGGCGTTTGCGGCGGTGTTCCGTGAGGTTGATGGGGATTGGCAGCGTTTTTATCACCGGGTCGAGCAATTGGGGCGGTTGCCGATCGATGAGAGGAAGGCAGCCTTACGGCGGTTGATGGTTAGCCGGTGAGATTTTGGGGCCGCCTTGCGGCCCATCGCGACGCAAGGCCGCTCCTACAGAAGGTACGCGATCGCCTGTAGGAGCGGCCTTGTGTCGCGATGGGCTGCAAAGCAGCCCCCAGGGCCATCAAGCCTTGAGGAACGCCTGATGCATCTCGGCCAAGGTAGCAAAGTGGTAGGCCGGCTCTTCGGCCATCAACTCTTCCTGGCTACCAAACCCGTACCCCACCGCCACCGCCTGCAAGCCATTGCTGCGCGCACCGATCAGGTCATGCTTGCGGTCGCCGATCATCAGCGTCTGCGCCGGGTCCAGCCCTTCTTCATCAAGCAGGTGGCGAATCAACTCGACCTTGTTGGTGCGTGTGCCATCCAGTTCACTGCCATAGATCACCTTGAAGTGGTGGTCGAAGGCGAAGTGCCGGGCGATTTCACGGGCGAACTTCCACGGCTTGGAGGTGGCGATGTACAGCGTGCGACCCTGGCCGTTGAGTGCTTCGAGCAGCTCCGGCACACCTTCGAACACCAGGTTTTCGTACAGGCCGGTGACGCTGAAGCGTTCCCGATAGAAGTTCACCGCATCCCAGGCCTTCGCTTCGTCGAAGCTGTAGAACTGCATGAAGGCCTGCAGCAGGGGTGGGCCGATGAAGTGCTCGAGGCGGGTGAGGTCCGGCTCGTCGATGCCCAGGTTGGCCAGGGCATACTGGATCGAGCGGGTGATGCCCTGGCGCGGGTCGGTCAGGGTGCCGTCGAGGTCGAAGAGGATGTTTTGCTGGTGCATTTGCGGGTTCCACTTTGAATGCTGCGTGGTCTTCTTCGCGGGTAAACCCGCTCCCACAGGGATATCACAGGGCCTGAGGCCGGCGCCGTACCTGTGGGAGCGGGTTTACCCGCGAATGCGGTCATTCAGGTTGATCGTAGCCTTCGGCCAAGTGCTGGTCCTTGAGCTTCACGTAGTTACTGGCGCTGTAGGCGAAAAATGCGTGTTCCTGTTCGTTCAGCAGTCGGGCCTGTTTCACCGGGCTGCCCATGTACAGGTAGCCACTGACCAGGCGCTTGCCCGGCGGCACCAGGCTGCCGGCGCCGATGATCACTTCGTCTTCGACGATGGCGCCGTCCATGATGGTGCTGCCCATGCCGACCAGGATGCGGTTGCCCAGGGTGCAGCCATGCAGCATGACCTTGTGGCCGATGGTCACTTCGTCACCGATGATCAGCGGGAAGCCGTCCGGGTTGAACGGGCCGGCATGGGTGATGTGCAGCACGCTGCCGTCCTGCACGCTGGTACGCGCGCCAATGCGGATTCGGTGCATGTCGCCGCGTATCACGGTCAACGGCCAGACGGAGCTGTCCTCACCGATTTCCACGTCGCCCAGCACTACCGCCGATCGGTCGACGAAGGCCCTGGGCCCAACTTTCGGAGTGTGTTGCTGGAAGCTTCGGATGGCCATGATAGCGTCTCTCATCTGTGCCGATAGGCAGGCTGCTTGCTGCGGTCGGCGTCGATTGTAATTAAGATGGGGCAGTGTTTCTTCTGCCAAGGTATCCAAACCGTGAGTGCGAACAACCCGCTTCTGCAGTCCTACGATCTGCCGCCCTTCTCGCAAATTCGTGCCGAACACGTATTGCCGGCAATCGAAGCGATCCTGGCCGACAACCGTAAAGCCATTGCCGAGATCCTCGAAAAGCAGGGCAAGAACCCTACCTGGGCTGGCCTGGTGCTGGCCATGGACGAACTGAACGACCGCTTGGGCGCCGCCTGGAGCCCGGTCAGCCACCTCAATGCGGTGTGCAACAGCGCGCAGCTGCGCGAAGCCTACGAGTCGTGCCTGCCAGCGCTGAGCGCCTACTCTACCGAACTGGGCCAGAACCGTGCGCTGTTCGAAGCCTACCAGGCGCTGATCGACAGCCCCGAGGCCGCCGGTTTCGACGTGGCGCAAAAGACTATCCTCGAGCATGCCCTGCGTGACTTCCGCCTGTCGGGTATCGACCTGCCGGCGGATAAACAGCAACGCTACGCCGAAGTGCAGAGCAAGCTCAGCGAGCTGGGCAGCCGTTTCTCCAACCAGCTGCTCGACGCTACCCAGGCCTGGACCAAGCACGTTACCGACGAAGCCGCGCTGGCCGGCCTGACCGACTCGGCCAAGGCGCAGATGGCCGCCGCCGCCCAGGCCAAGGGCCTCGACGGCTGGCTGATCACCCTGGAATTCCCCAGCTACTACGCGGTGATGACCTACGCCAGCGACCGCGCCCTGCGCGAAGAGCTGTACGCCGCCTACTGCACTCGCGCCTCGGACCAGGGCCCGAATGCCGGCCAGTTCGACAACGGCCCGGTGATGCAGGAAATCCTCGGCCTGCGCCAGGAACTGGCCGAACTGCTGGGCTACAAGAACTACGCCGAGCTGAGCCTGGCCACCAAGATGGCCGAGTCCAGCGACCAGGTGCTGAGCTTCCTGCGTGACCTGGCCAAGCGTTCCAAGCCGTTCGCCGCCCAGGACCTGGAGCAGCTCAAGGGCTACGCCGCCGAGCAGGGCTGCCCTGAGCTGGCCAGCTGGGACGCCGGCTACTTCGGCGAGAAGCTGCGCGAGCAGCGTTACAGCGTGTCGCAGGAGGCCCTGCGCGCCTACTTCCCGATCGACAAGGTGCTGGGTGGCCTGTTCAGCATCGTGCAGCGCCTGTACGGCATCGAGATCGCCGAACTCAAGGGCTTCGACAGCTGGCACCCGGATGTGCGCCTGTTCGAGATCAAGGAAAACGGCCAGCACGTCGGCCGCTTCTTCTTCGACCTCTACGCCCGCGCCAACAAGCGTGGCGGCGCCTGGATGGATGGCGCGCGTGACCGTCGCCGCACAGCCGCTGGCCAGTTGCAGAGCCCGGTGGCCAACCTGGTGTGCAACTTCACCCCGGCCGCGCCCGGCAAGCCGGCGCTGTTGACCCACGATGAAGTCACCACCTTGTTCCACGAGTTCGGCCACGGCCTGCACCACATGCTGACCCGCATCGAGCATGCCGGTGTATCCGGCATCAACGGCGTGGCCTGGGACGCGGTCGAACTGCCGAGCCAGTTCATGGAAAACTGGTGCTGGGAGCCGGAAGGCCTGGCACTGATCTCCGCCCACTACGAAACCGGTGCCCCACTGCCCCAGGACCTGCTGGACAAGATGCTGGCGGCGAAAAACTTCCAGTCGGGCATGATGATGGTGCGCCAGCTGGAGTTCTCGCTGTTCGACTTTGAACTGCATGCCACCCATGGCGACGGCCGCAGCGTGCTGCAGGTGCTCGAAGGCGTACGCGACGAGGTGTCGGTCATGCGCCCACCGGCGTACAACCGCTTCCCCAACAGCTTTGCGCACATCTTCGCTGGTGGTTATGCCGCGGGCTACTACAGCTACAAGTGGGCCGAAGTGCTGTCGGCCGACGCCTTCTCGCGCTTCGAGGAAGAAGGCGTGCTGAATGCCGAAACCGGCCGTGCCTTCCGTGAGGCTATCCTGGCACGCGGTGGTTCGCGCGAGCCGATGGAGCTGTTCGTCGACTTCCGTGGCCGTGAGCCTTCCATCGATGCCTTGCTGCGCCATAGTGGCCTGAGCGAGGACGCTGCAGCATGAGCGAGGTAGCCGTGAACAAGACCAAGAAACGCTTCATTGCCGGGGCGGTATGCCCGGCGTGCAGCGAGACCGACAAGCTGATGATGTGGAACGAAGACGGCGTACCGCACCGCGAGTGCGTGGCCTGCGGCTTTACCGACACCCTCAACGAGCAGGGCTTGTCGGTGCCGAAGGAACTCGGCACTCGGGTCAACCATCTGGAGCCGAAAGCCGCGCCGGCCAAGGTACAGACGGTGCAGTTCTTCCCCAACCCGAAGCTGAAGAAACCGGCTGAATAAAGCCGTCGTGCCGCCCGGGCGTCGTGCCCGGGCCGGCATGCCCGGGTGGTAGATAGTCAGGCCACCTGCTGCACGCTGGCCATGCAAGCTCGCCTGCTCTTCTCTCCGAGCAAGGTGTTGCACCATGGACAACCCCCTTCTGCAAAATAGCCATATCCCCGTCGATTATCCGTCGATCACGCTTCAAAACATGCAAGTTGCCTTCGACCACGTGCTGTTGGCGCACGAGCAAGGCATCGAACGCATCATCCGCGACCAGCAGGCACTGCCCACCTGGGATGACATGGTGCTGGCGGTGGACGGGCTGGATAGTCAGCTTCTGACGGTGTTGTATGCAGCCTCGCCATTGGTTGGTCGGGACGAAGCCTGGGCCGGTGCCATTTTCGACTTCTTCGCCAAGGCCACGGAGCGGTTCGAACAGAAGTTCACCGACTCCGCACTGCAGGCCCTGTATGAGCGCTTGGCCAACAGCGACATCGGCAAGCAGCTGGATGCCCAGAAACGCGCCACGTTGCGCTGGCATCTGCACAAGTTCGCCTCCAGTGGCGCATCGCTCGACCCCGCAGGCAAGGTTCGCCTGGCCGAACTGCTGAAACAGATCGGCATTGCGCGCGAGGCTTTTCGCAGCAACATCAACCGACCAGGGCTGAGCATCACGGATGAATCCGAACTGAGCGGTGTACCTCAACGCATCCGTGACGAGCTGGCTACAAGGGCACAGGAGGCGGGTGAGCCGGGTTGGTTGATTGCGTGTGAAAGCGTGACCACCGACGCCGTGCTCAAACATGCTGACAACAGGCAACTGCGCGAGCGCGTGTACCGGGCTTATAACACTCGAGGCGTCGGCCTTGACCAACAGCAGGATAATCGCTCGCACCTGGAGCAATTGGCGAGGCTGCTGGAAGAAAAGGCCCACCTGCTCGGCTTTGCCAGCCATCTGGAGCAGAGCCTGCAGATGAAGAGCGCAGGTTCGGTTGCCCAGGTGCGCGGCTTTCTTCATGACCTGGCCGACCATGTGCGGCCGGCCGTGCTGCAGTGGCGTGCAGATATGCAGCATCAGGCCGCAGCCAAAGGTTTGGGGAATGTCCAACCCTGGGACATTGCCTACCTGCAGGCCTCGTCGCGCGAGGTGCTTTCTACCGAAGCCTTGCGCGAATACTTCCCGCTGAATGCCGTGGTCAGCGCATTGCAGCAGTTGGTGGAAAAACTGTTTGGTGTAACGCTGCTGGCCAAGCCGCTGGCAACCTGGGATGACAGCGTGCAACCGTTCGAGGTGTGGCAGGACAACGCCTTGATCGGTTTCCTGTACCTCGACGCCGTACAGCATGCCGGCAAGCAACCTGACTCGGTATTCACCACCTACATTCGCAACCGCCGGGTCGATGCCGAGGGCATCTTCCAGGCGGCCTCGGTGGTGGTCTACAGCGACGTGCCTGCAGCGCTGCCGGGTAGCCAGCCGTTGCTGGACCATCTGTCACTGCGCAAGCTGTTCCATGAGTTTGGCCATGCCTTGCACCATTTGCTGGTGCGCACGACCAACCACGTGATGTCCAACGTCACCGAGCTCGGTACCGATGGCGTGGAGCTGTTCGGCAAGCTGTTCGAACGTTGGGTCTGGGACGCGGATTACCTGGTGGAGATCTCTTCGCCGCTCCAGGATGGCAGCAAGCTTTCCCGGCCCCGGGTCGATGAGTGCCTGCGCCGCTTGCGGCAGCAAGGTGTGGAAGAAACCGCGCGCGACCTGAGCATGGCGCTGTTCGACCTGGACCTGCATGGCATGCCGAACGATGGCCGGTCCCTCGAGCAGCGCCTGGGCGATGCCCGTGAGCATTGTGGCTACTGGCCCCTGGCCGATTTCGAGCACCCGGCGCATGCCTTCGACCATCTGGTAAACGGCTACGATGCCGGTTACTACGCCTATCTGTGGTCGGACGTGCACGCCTTCGACCTGTTCACCCGCTTCGAGGCCCAAGGCCTGCTGGACCGGGCCACAGGCCAGGCGCTGCAGGAGGCATTGCTTGCCCCAGGGGCATCGCGACCGTTGCGTGAAGGTATCGAGGTGTTCCTCGGCCGGCAGTCGAGCCAGCTGCCCTTTCTGCGTTGGCATGGCCTGAAGTGAAAGTGCGCTGACCGGAGGTGCTGGAAAGAATCAGGTAGGCAATATACTGTATATGAATACAGTATTCGGGGTAGGCCATGATTCCTCCAGCACCGCAAAAGGGCCGTGGCACGGCGCACAATCCGCACAACCGCTTTGCCCCCAGCCATTCGGTGGCGGAGGATGATGGCTGGTACCAGGAGGTGCCGCAAACCCAGGGCACCGAGGTGCGGGTAGAGACGGCCAAGTCGGTGATCAGCCGCAACACCTCGCCCGACCTGCCCTTCGACCGCTCCATCAACCCTTACCGTGGCTGCGAGCACGGTTGCATCTACTGCTATGCCCGCCCTTCCCACGCCTACTGGGACCTTTCCCCCGGCCTGGATTTCGAGACCAAGCTGATTGCCAAGACCAACGCCGCCGAGGTGCTCGCGCAACAACTGAGCAAACCGGGTTACGTGTGCGCGCCGATCAACCTGGGTTCCAATACCGACCCGTACCAGCCGATCGAACGTGAACAACTGCTGACCCGACGCCTGCTCGAAGTGCTGCTGCGTTTTCGCCACCCGGTGACCATCGTCACCAAGGGGGCGCTGGTATTGCGCGACCTTGACCTGCTGGCCGAGATGGCTCGCCAGCGCCTGGTACGGGTAATGATCAGCCTGACCACGCTGGACGATGACCTGAAACGGGTGCTGGAACCGCGCGCGGCGTCACCCAAGGCGCGCTTGCGGGCGATCCGCGTGTTGCGCGAGGCGGGAGTGCCGGTGGGCGTGTTGTGTTCGCCGATGATTCCGATGATCAACGACAGCGAACTGGAGCGGCTGCTGGAGGCGGCGAGGGAGGCAGGTGCACAGAGCGCAGCCTACATGATGTTGCGCCTGCCGCTGGAAGTGGCACCGTTGTTCGAACAATGGCTGCAGGACCATTACCCGCAGCGGGCGGCGCATGTATTGAGCCTGATCCGCCAGAGCCGCGGCGGCGAACTGTATGACAGCCGGTTTGGTGCACGCATGCGCGGTGAAGGCGTGTTTGCCGAGTTGCTGGCGCAGCGCTTTGCCAAGGCCATGAAGCGGCTGGAGTTCGAAGGGCGAGAAGCGCAGGCGCTGGATTGTTCGGCGTTTTGCCCGCCGGGGGGGCAGATGGCACTGTTCTGATGCTTGAGCAGAGCACGGCCTTTGTGGGAGCGGGCGCGCCCGCGAACACCGGCGCAGCCGGTGCCATGTACCGAGTTGCTTCCTTCGCGGGCACGCCCGCTCCCACAGGTTCTGCGCAGGTTCCGGGTTCCCGCATGGGGCGCATTGCCAGCCCTCAATGCAACTAATCCAAGTTGATAATTCCAGTAATGGCTCTTGGCAGTTGATGTTTTTTTGCTATTATCCAATACCCGCCTTTCCTATCTGGAACACCCGTTCTAGAGCCTTCGAATTAAGTTTCAGTTAAGTTTTCCCCGCTAGCGTAGGAAATCAGTCTTCACCGACTGTGATCTATGGCCCGTGCGTGTCATCTAAATCCCTGCATAGCCAGAATCTTTCACCGGTAAAATGGATTTACCTACACACCGTCAAGAGGATGAATCATGCCCGTCAAGGACCCATCCAAGGTCGTACCGCAGGTCCCCGCGGAGAGCGCCGATGCCGCCCTGAAGCACATCGTCGACGGCTTCCTGCGTTTTCACCATGACGTTTTCCCCGAGCAGCAAGAGCTGTTCAAGAAGCTCGCCACCGCGCAAACCCCGCGTGCCATGTTCATCACCTGCGCCGACTCGCGCATCGTTCCCGAGCTGATCACCCAGAGTTCGCCTGGCGACCTGTTCGTGACCCGTAACGTCGGTAACGTGGTACCGCCTTATGGCCAGATGAACGGCGGCGTTTCCAGCGCCATCGAGTACGCCGTGCTGGCGTTGAAAGTGCATCACATCATCGTCTGCGGCCACTCCGACTGTGGCGCCATGCGTGCGGTACTCAACCCGCAATCGCTGACCAAGATGCCGACCGTGTCCGCCTGGTTGCGCCACGCCGAAGTGGCCCGCACCGTGGTCGAGAACAACTGCTCGTGCGGCAGCGAACACGAAACCATGCAAGTGCTGACCAAGGAAAACGTCATCGCCCAGCTGCATCACCTGCGCACCCACCCTTCGGTGGCTTCGCGCCTGGCAGCCGGTGAGCTGTACATCCATGGCTGGGTCTACGACATCGAGACCAGCAAGATCGAAGCCTACGACGCCGCCAGCGACACCTTCCTGCCCCTGGCTGCTGGCGAGCCGGTCCCCTGCGCTACTCCGAGAGGCCGCTACTAAGCGACCCATCCACCCGCTTGAACCTTGATAGCCGGCTGCACCCTGCAGGGGTGTGGCGCGGCCTTCGGCTGCCTTGAATTCCCTGACTGCCTGCCGGCACGCCCGCTGGCGGCCCGCGCCTGCGCGCTCGTCAGGGGCAAACGTGCCCACGGCCAGCGGAATGGCTGTGTGACAGAGAAAGGAGAAACACGGTGAACATTACACAGTTGAAAGCGGCCCTGCCGCGTGAGTTGCTGGCGTCGGTGGTGGTCTTCCTGGTGGCCTTGCCGTTGTGCATGGGCATTGCGATCGCTTCGGGCATGCCGCCGGCCAAAGGCCTGATTACCGGCATTATCGGCGGCATTGTAGTAGGTTTCCTTGCCGGTTCGCCGCTGCAGGTCAGTGGCCCGGCCGCCGGCCTGGCGGTATTGGTGTTCGAGCTGGTACGCCAGCATGGCATGGCCATGCTCGGGCCGATCCTGCTGCTGGCCGGCTTGCTGCAGTTGCTGGCCGGGCGCCTGCGCCTGGGCTGCTGGTTCCGGGTTACCGCGCCGGCGGTGGTGTACGGCATGCTGGCAGGGATTGGCGTGCTGATCGTGCTGTCGCAGGTGCATGTGATGTTCGATACCGCGCCGCAACCATCTGGCATGCAGAACCTGCTGGAGTTCCCGGCGACCTTGGCCGCGGCCCTGCCACAGGAAAGCGCCGGCTCCGGTTGGATGGCCGGTGCGCTGGGCCTGGGCACCATCGCCATCATGTGGGGCTGGGAGCGCCTGCGGCCGCAGCGGCTGCGCTTCGTCCCGGGTGCCCTGCTGGGCGTGTCGGCCATGACGGCCATCAGCATGTGGCTGGCCTTGCCGGTGAACCGCGTACAGGTGCCGGCCGACCTGTCCGAAGCCATCGACTGGATCCGCCCTGGTGACCTGATGCAACTGGCCGACCCTACCCTGTTGGTCGCCGCTTTTGCCCTGGCCTTCATCGCCAGTGCCGAAACCTTGTTGTCGGCTGCTGCGGTTGACCGCATGCACAGCGGCCAGCGTTCGGACTTCGACCGTGAGCTGTCGGCCCAGGGCATCGGCAACATGCTGTGCGGGGTGCTCGGCGCGTTGCCGATGACCGGGGTGATCGTGCGTAGCTCGGCCAATGTGCAGGCGGGTGCGCAGACCCGGGCTTCGGCGATCTTCCATGGCCTGTGGCTGCTGGCGTTCGTGGTGGCGCTGAGCAGTGTGCTGCAGCAGATCCCGGTGGCGAGCCTGGCGGGTGTGCTGGTGTTTACCGGGGTCAAACTGGTGGATTTCAAGGCGTTTCGTGGGTTGGGCCGCTATGGCCGCATGCCGATGTTCACCTACGCGGCGACGGCGCTGGCGATCATCTTTACCGATCTGCTGACTGGCGTATTGCTGGGCTTTGCCCTGACCTTGCTGAAGCTGGCACTGAAGGCGGCGCGGTTGAAGATCAACCTGGTCAGCCTGGAGAAGGCTGGGCACATGGAATTGCGGCTTAGTGGCGCGGCCACCTTCCTCAAGGTGCCGGCGCTGACCCAGGTGCTGGATAGCGTGCCGGCGGGGACCACGCTGCATGTGCCGCTGGGTAACCTCAGCTATATCGACCACTCGTGCCTTGAGCTGCTTGAAGATTGGGGCCGCAGTAATTCGGCCAATGGGTCGCGGTTGCTGATCGAGCAGCGGCGCTTGAAGCGGCGGATCGAGGGGCGGATGCGGACTACGGCGGGGGTTGGGGCCTGAAGCTGAAAGTCTGTATCGCCTGAACTGGCCTCTTCGCGGGTAAACCCGCTCCCACAGGTACTGCACAGGGTTCATAGCGTGTGCAGTACCTGTGGGAGCGGGTTTACCCGCGAAGAGGCCGGAACAGCTTATACCAATCGATCAGGCCGGCTGGCCCAGCTCCACCCCCAGCTGCCGCGACAGGCACGGCCAGCGCTTCCACGCCGCGCCTGTTTCCGGGCTGCTCAATTTCTCGCGGTAGGCCTCCACCGATTCCACTGCGAAGCTTTCATCATTCAACATTTCATCCACCGAGTGGTGCACCACTTCATCCAGCTGGTTGGCAAACGTCTCGCCAATCAACTGGTGGGCAATCAGGTTGGCGACGGTGGTGTCGACCGGGATCAACGGTTGCTGGAAGTGACGGATGTACAGGTCGTTCACCTCTTCCACCAGGCGGTGCGCCAGGTAGGCCTCATCCAGCAGGCAGTCCAGGCCCACATGCCCTTGCATCACGCTGGGCGGCTGCAGGAAGTAGGCTTCGGCGATTTTCAGTACAGGTTTGATCTGCGATTCGATCCCGGCCTCGCGGGCGACCTCATGGGCGGCCTCCAGCAGTTCCGGAACCTGTTCGATGTAGGCGCTGACGAAGCGCGCCAAAGTACCCTGGGCGTCCTGCTCAGGCAGTTGGATCGAGGGGTGCAGGTGGGGCAGTTGCAGCTCGAGACGCTTTTTCAGTTGGCCGGTCTGGCCTTCGTGTTGATGGGCTTGGCTTACCTGCTCGCGTACAGCAGCGATGTTCATGACAACTCCAGGGACATTACGTTTCAAACGGAAGACACTAAATTAGCTCGGTATACAGAATACCTAAGACGTATTTGTTATAAGTCGCACAAACGTGTGCATGCTCAGGTATATCGAAATGCCATTATTGCGCCATACCCTATCAAGCGCGCGGTTTTCGGGGCGTTCGGCCCTTTCATGAAGTTCATTTCACGGCCTTCGTTGCGTGCCGTTGGTCGCTGTCTATACTCCCGGTGAACGTGATTCGTTGATGAGGCCCAACTGCTTTTAGCAGGGGCTCGGTCGTCGAAGCCAGGCAGTCTTGACCACCGTTCCCTCTTGCCGCAGGCCACGCCTCCGGGACTACAAGAACGAGAAGGGGAACCCGCAATGATGCGACATCCACATGTCTGGATGGGCCTCCTGTTGTGGTCGGTTTTTGGTCAGGCGAACGCCGCCTGGACCGTGAACATGCACCCAGGGGCGACGGAAGTCTCCAACGCCGTCTTCGACCTGCACATGACCATCTTCTGGATCTGCGTGATCATCGGCATCGTTGTCTTTGGCGCGATGTTCTGGTCCATGGTCATCCACCGCCGTTCCACCGGCCAGCAGGCTGCGCATTTCCATGAACACACCTGGGTAGAAATCCTCTGGACCGTGGTCCCCTTCCTGATCCTGGTGGCCATGGCCATCCCGGCCACCAAGACCCTGATCGACATCTACGATGCCAGCGAGTCGGACATCGATATCCAGGTTACCGGCTACCAATGGAAGTGGCACTACAAATACCTGGGCCAGGACGTGGAGTTCTTCAGCAACCTGGCCACCCCCACCGAGCAGATCCACAACAAGGCACCCAAGGACGAGCACTACCTGCTCGAAGTCGACCAGCCGCTGGTGCTGCCGGTGGGCGCCAAGGTGCGTTTCCTGGTGACTGCTGCCGACGTCATCCACTCCTGGTGGGTGCCGGCTTTCGCGGTCAAGCGTGATGCCATCCCCGGCTTCGTCAACGAAGCCTGGACCCGTATCGAGAAGCCCGGCATCTACCGCGGCCAGTGCACCGAGCTGTGCGGCAAGGACCACGGCTTCATGCCGGTGGTGGTCGAGGTCAAGTCCAAGGCCGACTACGACACCTGGCTGGGCGAGCGCAAGGCCGAAGCTGCCAAGCTCAAGGAGCTGACCAGCAAGGAATGGACCCTGGAGGAGCTGGTGGAACGTGGTGACAAGGTCTACCACACCACCTGCGTGGCCTGTCACCAGGCCG
The DNA here is from genome assembly GCF_040214835.1 of Pseudomonas asiatica. Lineage (NCBI taxonomy): Bacteria > Pseudomonadati > Pseudomonadota > Gammaproteobacteria > Pseudomonadales > Pseudomonadaceae > Pseudomonas > Pseudomonas asiatica. The sequence goes on from NZ_CP157874.1 coordinate 59,266, forward strand.
AAGGCCAGGGCCTGCCGCCGATGTTCCCGGCGCTCAAGGGCTCGAAGATCGCCACCGGGCCGAAGGAAGCCCACCTGGGCATCGTCTTCCACGGCAAGCCCGGCACTGCGATGGCCGCGTTCGGCAAGCAGCTCTCGGAAGTCGACATCGCCGCCGTGGTCACCTACGAGCGCAACGCCTGGGGCAACAACAAGGGTGACATGGTCACGCCGAAGGACGTGCTGGCGCTGAAGCAGGCAGAAGCGCAATGAACCGGGTTACTCGCGGCAATCAATGGATTGCAGGAGACAGGACATGAGTGCAGTGATCGACGACCACGCCCACGGCCATGACCATGCGCACGGCCCGGCCAAGGGCCTGATGCGCTGGGTGCTGACCACCAACCACAAGGACATCGGCACGATGTACCTGTGGTTCAGCTTCATCATGTTCCTGCTCGGCGGCTCGTTCGCCATGGTGATCCGCGCCGAGCTGTTCCAGCCCGGCCTGCAGATCGTCCAGCCGGAGTTCTTCAACCAGATGACCACCATGCATGGCCTGATCATGGTGTTCGGTGCGGTGATGCCGGCCTTCGTCGGCCTGGCCAACTGGATGATCCCGCTGATGATCGGCGCGCCCGACATGGCCCTGCCGCGGATGAACAACTTCAGCTTCTGGCTGCTGCCGGCGGCTTTCCTGCTGCTGGTCTCGACCCTGTTCAGCCCCGGCGGCGGGCCCAACTTCGGCTGGACCTTCTATGCCCCGCTGTCCACCACCTACGCGCCGGCCAGCGTCACCTTCTTCATCTTTGCCATCCACCTGATGGGCATCAGCTCGATCATGGGCGCGATCAACGTGATCGCCACCATCCTCAACCTGCGCGCCCCGGGCATGACCCTGATGAAGATGCCACTGTTCGTCTGGACCTGGCTGATTACCGCATTCCTGCTGATTGCGGTGATGCCGGTGCTGGCCGGCGTCGTGACCATGATGCTGATGGACATCCACTTCGGTACCAGCTTCTTCAGCGCCGCCGGCGGTGGTGACCCGGTGCTGTTCCAGCACGTGTTCTGGTTCTTCGGCCACCCCGAGGTGTACATCATGATCCTGCCGGCCTTCGGCGCGGTCAGCTCGATCATCCCGGCGTTCTCGCGCAAGCCGCTGTTCGGCTACACCTCGATGGTGTACGCCACCGGCGCCATCGCCTTCCTGTCGTTCATCGTCTGGGCCCACCACATGTTCGTGGTCGGTATCCCCGTGGTCGGCGAGCTGTTCTTCATGTACGCCACCATGCTGATCGCCGTGCCTACCGGGGTGAAGGTGTTCAACTGGGTCAGCACCATGTGGGAAGGCTCGCTGACCTTCGAAACGCCGATGCTGTTCGCCATCGCCTTTGTCATCCTGTTCACCATCGGCGGTTTCAGCGGGCTGATGCTTGCCATCGCCCCGGCGGACTTCCAGTACCACGACACCTACTTCGTGGTGGCGCACTTCCACTATGTGCTGGTGCCTGGGGCGATCTTCGGCATCTTCGCCTCGGCCTACTACTGGCTGCCGAAATGGACCGGCCACATGTACGACGAAACCCTTGGCAAGCTGCACTTCTGGCTATCGTTCGTCGGCATGAACATGGCCTTCTTCCCCATGCACTTCGTGGGGCTGGCCGGCATGCCACGGCGGATCCCCGACTACAACCTGCAGTTCGCCGACTTCAACATGGTGTCGTCGATCGGCGCGTTCATGTTCGGCGCCACGCAGATCTTCTTCCTGTTCATCGTCATCAAGTGCATCCGCGGCGGCGCGCCGGCACCGGCCAAGCCATGGGATGGCGCCGAGGGCCTGGAGTGGTCGATCCCTTCGCCTGCGCCCTACCACACCTTCCAGACGCCACCGGAAGTGAAATAGGAACCGTGCCATGAACGGCCTTTCGCTGAAACGCCTGGTATTGCGCCTGTTGATGCTGACGGTGGTGATGTTCGCCTTCGGCTTCGCCCTGGTGCCTATCTATGACGTGATGTGCAAGGCCTTCGGCATCAACGGCAAGACCGGAGGGCAGTACGAAGGCAGCCAGGTCAGCGACCCGACGCGTTCGGTGCGGGTGCAGTTCATGTCGACCAATGCCAGCGACATGGTCTGGGACTTCTATTCCACCGCCGACCAGTTGGAGGTCAACCCGGGTGCGGTGAACCAGATGATCTTCATCGCCCACAACCCGACCGATCGGCCGATGAGTGCGCAAGCCATCCCCAGCATCACCCCCGCCGAGGCTGCGGCGTACTTCCACAAGACCGAGTGCTTCTGCTTCACCCAGCAGGTGCTGCAGCCCGGCGAACGCATCGAGATGCCGGTGCGCTTCATCGTCGACCGCGACCTGCCGGCCAGCGTGAAGCACCTGACACTGGCCTACACCTTGTTCGACATCACCGCTCGCCACCCGCCGGTCGCGCATGTCGCGGCCCAGGACGTCCAGGGCGCCCGTTAAGGGAAGGAGAACAGCAATGGCAAGTCATGAGCACTACTACGTTCCGGCGCAGAGCAAGTGGCCGATCATCGCCACCATCGGCATGTTCATCACGGTGTTCGGCCTGGGTACCTGGTTCAACGACATGAAGGCCGGCCACCCCGAGTCGCACGGGCCGCTGATCTTCTTCATCGGCGCGTTGTTCCTGGCCTACATGCTGTTCGGCTGGTTCGGTTCGGTGGTGCGGGAGAGCCGCGCGGGGCTGTACAGCCCGCAACTGGACCGCTCGTTCCGCTGGGGCATGAGCTGGTTCATTTTCTCCGAGGTGATGTTCTTCCTGGCCTTCTTCGGTGCGCTGTTCTACGTGCGCGTGCTGGCCGGGCCGTGGCTGGGCGGTGAAGGGGCCAAGGGTGTTGCGCACATGTTGTGGCCGACCTTCGAATTCACCTGGCCGCTGCTGCACACGCCCGACCCGAAACTGTTCCCGCCGCCCAAGGAAGTGATCGACCCGTGGCACCTGCCGCTGATCAACACCATCTTGCTGGTCAGCTCCAGCGTGACCATCACCATCGCCCACCATGCCCTGCGTCGCGGCCACCGTGGCCCGCTGAAATTCTGGATGGCGCTGACCATCGTCCTGGGCGCCAGCTTCATCGCGTTGCAGGCCTACGAGTACCACGAGGCCTATACCAAGCTGGGGCTGACGCTGGGGTCGGGTATCTACGGCGCGACGTTCTTCATGCTCACCGGCTTCCACGGCGCGCACGTGACCTTGGGCACGATCATCCTGATCGTGATGTTCGTGCGCATCTTGCGCGGGCATTTCAACCCGGAGAAACACTTTGGTTTCGAGGCGGCCAGTTGGTACTGGCACTTCGTCGATGTGGTGTGGGTGGGATTGTTCATCTTTGTCTATGTGCTGTGAATAGAGAACCCTGTGGGAGCGGGCGCGCCCGCGAATGCGTCGGTACATTCAACATCGCATTCGCGGGCATGCCCGCTCCCACAGGGTCAGGTGAAAACTTCAGAAAGGGGCATGAGAAACGAGCTGACCGCTGATGAAGCCCCAGGCGACAAGGCCGATGGTGAGGGCCGCCAGGGTCACTCGCACGGTCAGCGCTTTCAGTAAACGGGTCGAGTTTTCATCGTCCTTGACCAGAAACACCAGGCCGCTGAACAGGCTGGCAATCGTGGCCAACAGCATCAGGACAATCGCGGCCTTGAGCATGGCGATACTCCGGGGGGATGCGGTGATGTGGATAAGTATAGCGATCGGCCCGACGAGGCTCCGATGAGGCCGTTTCGTCCGGGCTGGGTACCAACCCTGGTGGTGCTTGCGCTGCTGCCGGGGCTGATCGCGCTTGGCTGCTGGCAACTCGGCCGTGCCGAGGAAAAGCGCGTGCTGCTGGCCGCCTATGCCGAGCGGCGGGTCGAAGCGCCCGTGGCCACGGGCCAGCTGACAGCGAACCAGGACAATGCCTTCCGCCGCGTGCATCTCTATGGCCGCTTCGACGCCGAGCACAGCCTGCTGCTGGACAACCGCATGCGTGATGGCCAGGCCGGTGTCGAGCTGCTGCAACCCTTCCATGATCAGCCCAGCGGCGTGTGGCTGCTGGTCAACCGCGGCTGGCTGCCCTGGCCCGACCGCCGCGTGCCGGTGCATTTCGATACCCCTGCCCAGGCGTTGGCGCTGGACGCTTCGGTGTATGTCGCGCCTGGCAGCACGTTCCAGCTGCACCCCGACCCTGCAGGCGGCCAATGGCCGCACCTGCTGACTGCCGTGGATGCCGCGCAGCTATGGCAACAGCTCGATCGCGAAGGCTTCGCCCATGAGCTGCGCCTGGAACCCGGCCCGGCGACCTATCGCCTGGACTGGCCGGTCGTTGCCATGGGCCCGGAAAAACACCTGGGTTACGCCGTGCAATGGTTTGCCCTGGCAACCACTTTGGTACTGCTCTACCTCTACTTCGGCTGGCACCACAACAAGGAGAAACGCCATGGCCACCGCCACTCCACTGGAAGTGCCTGAACGTAGCAAACCCAGAGCCCGCGGGCGTTTGCAGCTGCTGCTGATTCTGCTGGTGGTGCTCGGGCCGATGGTTCTGGCCACCAGCATGTACAAGCTCAAGTTCTGGGTGCCGGACGGCCGCAGCTACCACGGCGTGATGATCGGCAACGGTGAGAGCCTTTCCGATCTCGGCGTGGCGGGCCAGGACGAGCGCTGGCAGCTGCTGGTGAGCGCACCCACAGCCTGTGCCGAGGATTGCCAGCGGCTGGTGTACCTGGCCCGGCAGATCCAGGTCGGCCTGGGCCGTGATGCCAGCCGTGCCAGCCATGCCCTGACGGCCGCCCAGCCGGCAAGTGCCGACTTCCAGGCGTTGCTCGGCCGCGAATACCCACAGTTGCAGCGTTACCCGCTGGATGCGCAACGCTACCTGCAAAAGGTCGGCGAGGCCGGCCCGCAGCTGTGGATCGTCGACCCACACGGCAACCTGGTGCTGCGCTACGACGCCAAGGTCAACGGCAAGCATGTGCTGGACGACCTGCGCCACCTGCTCAAGCTGTCCAACATCGGCTAGGAGCCTGCCATGGCCAGACCCGGATTCCGCCTTGCTGTGTTCGCCACCTTGCTGGCACTGCTGGTCGTCCTGCTCGGTGCCTATACCCGCCTGACCCACGCCGGCCTCGGCTGCCCGGACTGGCCGGGTTGCTACGGCTTCATCAGCGTGCCCAAGAGCGAAGCGCAGCTGGCTCATGCCGAGCTGCATTTCCCCGAACACCCGGTGGAAGCCGCCAAGGGCTGGGCCGAGATGGTCCACCGCTATTTCGCCGGCACCCTGGCGATGGTGATCGCCCTGCTCGCCTTGCAGGCGCTGCGCCGGCATGCCCGCGATGGCCAGCCTTACCGCCTGCCCTTGCTGCTGCTGGGCGTGGTGCTGGCCCAGGCAGCCTTCGGCATGTGGACGGTTACCCTCAAGTTGTGGCCGCAGGTGGTCACCGCGCATCTACTCGGCGGCTTCACTACCCTGAGTTTGTTGTTCCTGTTGTCCCTGCGTCTGTCCCGGGCCTTTGCGCCCTTGCCAAAGCTGCCATTGAGCCTGCGCCGGATCGCTGCGCTGGCCTTGCTGGTGGTGATCGGCCAGATCGCCCTGGGCGGCTGGGTCAGTGCCAACTACGCGGCCGTCGCCTGCATCGACCTGCCCACCTGCCACGGCCAGTGGTGGCCGGCCGCGGACTTCAGCAACGGGTTCCACCTGACCCAGCACGTCGGGCCCAATTACCTGGGCGGGCAACTGGACAGTGATGCGCGCACGGCCATCCACATCAGCCACCGCCTGGGCGCATTGCTGGTGACCTGCGTGCTGCTGATGCTCAGCTGGAAGCTGCACCGCTGCGGCCTCCCTGGCCTGGCGCGGCTGGTGCTGCTGGCGCTGGTGGTGCAAGTCGGCCTGGGCATCAGCAATGTGCTGCTGCACCTGCCGCTGGCCGTGGCCGTGGCGCACAACGCTGGTGGGGCACTGTTGCTGCTGAGCATGGTGCTGGTGAACTACCGCATCCGCGTGGTCGACAAGGTTCGCGTGGGTGTCGGCCATGGCTGGCGCCTGCGGCCAGTGGCTGGCGTGGGCATCTCACACCACATGAGGAATGATTCGTGGCGACGCTTCTGAGCACACAGAGGGCCAGTTGGCGTGATTACCTGGAGCTGACCAAGCCCAAGGTGGTGGTGCTGATGCTGATCACCTCGCTGGCGGGCATGTTCCTTGCCACCCGTGCGGGTGTCAGCTGGAGCGTGCTGCTGTTCGGCAACCTGGGCATTGGCTTTTGTGCAGGCGGCGCGGCGGTGGTCAACCATGTGGTGGACCGGCGCATCGACGCGCTGATGGCGCGTACCCACAAGCGGCCGCTGGCCCAGGGCCGGGTCGAGCCGCTGCCGGCGCTGCTGTTCGCCCTGGCGCTGGCGCTACTGGGCATGGCCCTGCTGCTGGTGTTCACCAACGCCCTCACTGCCTGGCTGACACTGGCTTCCCTGCTCGGCTATGCGGTGCTCTACACCGGTTTTCTCAAGCGCGCCACGCCGCAGAACATTGTCATCGGCGGCTTGGCTGGCGCCGCCCCGCCGTTGCTGGGCTGGGTGGCGGTCAGCGGCCATGTCAGCGCCGAGCCCCTGTTGCTGGTGCTGATCATCTTCGCCTGGACCCCACCACATTTCTGGGCCTTGGCCATCCACCGCAAGGAGGAATACGCCAAGGCCGATATCCCGATGCTGCCGGTGACCCACGGCGAGCGCTACACCAAGCTGCATATCCTGCTGTACACCCTGGTATTGCTGGCGGTAAGCCTGCTGCCGTACGCCATCCACATGAGCGGCCCGCTGTACCTGGCCTGCGCCCTGGTGCTGGGCCTGCGCTTCCTGCAATGGGCCTGGGTGTTGTACCGTGGCAGCCGGCCGCACGCAGCGATCGGCACCTTCAAGTACTCTATCGGCTACCTGTTCGCGCTGTTCATCGCGTTGCTCCTCGACCACTATCTGTTGCTGAACCTATGACCCGAACCCAGAAAACCGTCTTCATCCTCGTTGCCCTGGTCGCGTTGATCCTGGGCCTGACCGTCAACAAGGTGCTCAATGGCCGCGACCAGCCCAACCCCACCGAGCTGATCGATGCCGGCATCATCCTGCTGCCGCAGAGCCGTACCGTGGCCGATGTGACCATGACCAACCAGGACGGCCAGCCGGTGCAACTGGATGACCTGAAGGGCAAATGGTCGCTGCTGTTCTTCGGCTACACCTACTGCCCGGACATCTGCCCGACCACCCTGGCCCAGCTGCGCCAGGTGAAGAGCGAGCTGCCCAAGGAGGCCGTCGACCGGCTGCAGGTGGTGCTGGTGAGCGTTGACCCGAACCGCGACACGCCGAACCAGCTGAAGCAGTACCTGGGTTATTTCGACAAGGATTTCGTCGGGGTGGCAGGGTCGATCAAGGATACCCAGAAGCTGGCCAATGCCTTGAGCATTCCGTTCATTCCGGCCGATACCAGCAAGCCGGGGTATACCGTGGATCACAGCGGCAACCTGGCGGTTGTGGGGCCGGATGGGCGTCAGCGCGGGTTCATTCGGGCGCCGTTCAACAACCAGAAGCTGGTGGCGCAGTTGCCCGGGCTTGTGAAGCGGGATTGAGATTTTTGGGCCTGCTGCGCAGGCCTATCGCGACACAAGGCCGCTCCTACAGGGGAATGCGATCCCATGTAGGAGCGGCCTTGCGTCGCGAATGGGCCGCAAAGCGGCCCCGGGGGTTTCGGATCAGAACGCCGGAACCACAGCGCCTTTGTACTTCTCGTTGATGAACTGCTTCACCTCAGGCGAGTGCAGCGCAGCAGCCAGCTTTTTCATGGCGTCCGAGTCCTTGTTGTCCGGGCGGGCAACCAGGATGTTCACGTAAGGCGAGTCGCTGCCTTCGATGACCAGAGCGTCTTTCTCCGGGTTCAGCTTGGCTTCCAGCGCGTAGTTGGTGTTGATCAGGGCAGCATCGACCTGGGTCAGCACGCGCGGGATGGTGGCTGCTTCCAGCTCACGGAACTTCAGGCTTTTCGGGTTCTCGGCAACATCCTTCACGGTGGACAGGATGTTCTTGTTGTCCTTCAGCTTGATCACACCGGCCTTGTCCAGCAGCAGCAGCGCGCGGCCGCCGTTGGTGGCGTCGTTGGGGATGACCACGGTGGCGCCGGAGGACAGCTCGTCCAGCTTCTTGATCTTGGTCGAGTACACGCCCAGCGGCTCGATGTGCACGCCGGCAACGCTCACCAAGTTGGTGCCCTTGGCCTTGTTGAACTCATCCAGGTACGGCTGGTGCTGGAAGAAGTTGGCGTCCAGGCGCTTTTCGGCCACCTGCACGTTCGGCTGGATGTAGTCGGTGAATTCCTTGACCTTCAGTTCCACGCCCTCTTTCGCCAGTGCAGGTTTGACGAAGTTGAGGATCTCGGCGTGCGGTACCGGGGTAGCGGCAACGGTCAGGGACTCGGCGTGGGCCGAGAAGGCCGCGACAGCGGCGACAACAGCAAGCAGCTTCTTCATTGATCACTCCTTGTGAGGGCCGCGACGGCCCCCGAACGGGTCGGCCGGGCCGACCCCATTGGGGTTACTTACGGGAAAAATGCACGACCAGTTTGTCGCCCACGCTCTGCAGGACTTGAACCAGTACCAGCAACAGCACCACGGTGACGACCATCACGTCGGTCTGAAAACGCTGGTAGCCGAAGCGGATGGCCAGGTCGCCCAGGCCGCCGGCACCGACCACACCGGCCATGGCGGTGTACGACACCAGGGTGATGGCGGTCACGGTAATGGCGGCGAAGATGCCCGGGCGGGCCTCCGGCAGCAGTGCGCTGGTGATGATCTGGCGGGTGGTGGCGCCCATCGACTGGGTGGCTTCGATGATGCCGCGGTCCACTTCACGCAGGGCGGTTTCCACCAGGCGGGCGAAGAACGGCGTGGCACCTACCACCAGCGGCGGAATGGCGCCGGCGACGCCCAGCGAAGTGCCGGTGATCAGCACGGTGATCGGGATCATCACGATCAGCAGGATGATGAACGGCAGCGAGCGCAGGATGTTGACGATCAGCGACAGCAGCGCATACACACCCTTCTGCTCGAACATCTGTTTCGGCCCGCACAGGAACAGCAGCACGCCCAGTGGCAGGCCGAGCAGCACGGTGAAGAACAGCGAGCCGAACAGCATGATCATGGTGTCGACGCTGGCCAGCCAGATTTCGGCCCAGTCGACGTTGGCAAAGAAATTCAGGGCGTCCATCAACGCAGTACCTCCATATGTACATCAGCTGCCTTGAAGCGGGCGAACGCCGCTTCCATGTCACCGCCGATCAGGGCGAGGGTGAGCTGGCCATAGGGGACATCCTTGATGCGGTCGATACGCCCGGCGAGGATGCTGTAGTCCACGCCGGTTTCGCGGGCCACGGTGCCCAGCAGCGGCGCGTAGGTGGCATCGCCCTGGAAGGTCAGGCGCACGATACGGCCCGGCACATGGGCGAAGTCGTCCCGCTGCTCGCCTTCGTCGACCTGCTCGTCTTCCTGGACGAAGCGCTTGGTGGTGGGGTGCTGCGGGTGCAGGAACACCTCGGCCACCGAGCCCTGCTCGACGATCTGGCCGGCGTCCATCACTGCCACGCGGTCGCAGACCCGGCGGATCACGTCCATTTCGTGAGTGATCAGCACGATGGTCAGCTTCAGCTCACGGTTGATTTCGGCCAGCAATTGCAGGACCGAGGCGGTGGTTTGCGGGTCGAGGGCGCTGGTGGCCTCGTCGCACAGCAGGATCTTCGGGTTGGTGGACAGGGCGCGGGCGATGCCGACGCGCTGCTTCTGGCCACCGGACAGCTGCGCCGGGTACTTTCTGGCGTGGTCGGAAAGGCCGACGCGGGCCAGCAGCTCGGTCACGCGCTTGTCGATTTCGCTGCGCGACAGCTCGCCGGCCAGGGTCAGTGGCAGGGCGACGTTGTCGGCGACGGTCTTGGAGGCCAGCAGGTTGAAGTGCTGGAAAATCATCCCGACCTGCTGGCGGAAACCGCGCAGCTGGCTGGCGTTGAACGCGGTAACGTCTTCGCCGTCGACGATGATCTTGCCACCGGAAGGCTCTTCCAGGCGGTTGATCAGGCGCAGCATGGTGCTCTTGCCGGCGCCGGAATGGCCGATCAGGCCGAACACCTGGCCATCTTCGATGGTCAGGCTGGTCGGATTCAGTGCGGGGATTTCCCTACCGGCGACGCGGTAGGTCTTGTGTACCTGTTGGAACTCGATCACGTAGCGAACCTTGTGGGGCGCATGGAATTTGGGTCAGCGGTTGGCTGGGGTCGCGCATTTTAGCCTTTTCCCATAGCTGTTCTTAGCATTTATTTCGTAATGCACCAATCCTTCGGGCATATCGCGACAACCGGTAATCCTGATTGAACGCTCGGCAAAGCCTCCCGGTCACTACTTGCACAAGCCCGAAACGGGTACGCCTGAAGACTGACGAGGAGAGCCGACCATGCCCAGCAAGAACACGGACGCGCCGAAGCACAGCGAAGCCGCTGGCACCCAGACCCCGGACCGGGCCAACACCAACGCCAAGTTACAGAGCCTGGAGGCTGACCGTAGCGATGCCACGGGTCATGCGCTGCGCACCAACCAGGGGGTGCGCATCGCCGACAACCAGAACACGCTGAAGGCCGGAGATCGAGGCCCCTCGCTTCTCGAAGATTTCATCATGCGCGAGAAGATCACGCACTTTGACCACGAACGCATCCCTGAGCGCATCGTGCATGCGCGAGGGACGGGGGCGCATGGCTATTTCCAGAGCTATGGCAACCACGCCGAACTGACCAAGGCGGGCTTCCTGCAGGACCCGGAGAAAATCACGCCCGTGTTCGTGCGATTTTCCACGGTACAGGGCCCGCGTGGCTCAGCCGACACCGTGCGTGACGTGAGGGGCTTTGCGGTCAAGTTCTACACCGATGAAGGCAACTTCGACCTGGTGGGCAACAACATGCCGGTGTTTTTCATCCAGGATGCGATCAAATTCCCGGATTTCGTCCACGCCGTAAAGCCAGAGCCGCACAACGAGATCCCGACCGGCGCTTCGGCCCATGACACCTTTTGGGATTTCGTCTCGCTGGTACCGGAGTCGGCCCATATGGTCATGTGGGCGATGTCGGACCGTGCTATCCCGCGCAGCTTGCGGATGATGGAAGGTTTCGGGGTGCATACCTTCCGCCTGATCAACGCCCAGGGCGTAGCCAGTTTCGTCAAATTCCACTGGAAGCCGCGCCAGGGTGTGCACTCCTTGCTATGGGACGAAGCGCAGAAGCTGGCAGGCAAGGACGCTGATTTCCAGCGTCGCGACTTGTGGGAGGCTATCGAGACGGGCGATTACCCTGAATGGGAATTGGGTGTGCAGATTGTGCCGGAAGCTGACGAGCACAAATTTGATTTCGACCTGCTGGACCCGACCAAGATAATCCCGGAAGAACTGGTGCCGGTCACACCTTTGGGCAAGATGATCCTGAATCGCAACCCGGACAACTTCTTTGCTGAAGTGGAACAGGTGGCGTTCTGCCCGGGTCATATCGTGCCTGGTATCGACTTTACCAACGACCCCTTGCTGCAGGGGCGGCTGTTCTCCTACACCGACACGCAGCTTAGCCGCCTGGGCGGGCCCAACTTCCACCAGATACCGGTCAACCGCCCCGTCGCGCCCAACCATAACAACCAGCGCGACGCCTTGCATCAGCATGTGGTTCACAAAGGTCGCGCATCCTACGAGCCCAATTCCATCGACGGTGGCTGGCCGAAGGAAACGCCACCAGCCGCGCAGGATGGCGGCTTCGAGAGCTACCAGGAGCGTATCGATGCACACAAGATCCGCCAACGCAGCGATTCGTTCGGCGACCATTTTTCGCAGGCGCGGTTGTTCTTCCAGAGCATGAGCCCGACCGAGCAGCAGCACATCATCAAGGCTTACAGCTTTGAACTGGGCAAGGTGGAGCGGGAGACGATCCGTGCTCGGGAAGTGAATGAGATTCTCGCCAATATCGACCTGAAGCTGGCGGCTGCGGTTGCTGCCAACCTCGGTTTGCCTGCTCCGAGCGCGGGCACTGTTCAAGTGAAGGGAAGCCAGCTTGCGCAGTCGCCTGCCCTGAGCCAGATGAACCACCCGGGTTCGGTTGGCATCAAGGGGCGCAAGATTGCCGTGCTGGTAGCAGATGGCGTAGACGCTGCCAGCGTGGACAAGTTGGTCAAGGCCCTGGAAGCACAGAGTGCCCGGCCATTGCTCCTGGGGCCGACCTCAGCACCGGTGAAGGCTGCGGACGGCAAGCAACTGCCGGTGGATGCTTCCATGGAGGGGATGCCATCGATCATGTTCGACGGAATTGTCGTGCCGGGTGGCAAGGCTTCGACCGATGCGCTGGCGACCAGCGGGTTGGCCAAGCATTTCCTGCTGGAGGGCTACAAGCACCTGAAGGCGATTGTGTTGACCAAAGAGCTTTTGGGCAGCTTGGGGCTGAAAGAAGACAAGGGGTTGCTGCTGGGGGATGAGCAGAAGACCGTGGATGCCTTCGTCAAAGCGGTAGAAGGGCATCGGGTGTGGGAGCGGGAGGCGGCTGCGGAGGCTGTGCCTGCCTAAGGGGCTGCTTTGCAGCCCATCGCGACACAAGGCCGCTCCTACAGGAGATCGCATTCCCTTGTAGGAGCGGCCTTGTGTCGCGAAAGGGGCGCGCAGCGCCCCCAGATTCTTAACGCTGATGCGGAACCAGGACCACCTGCGCCGGCAGCGACCGCTGAATCTCGTGCTTCTGCTTCAGCTCGAACCCGCTGTCGATCTTGCGCACGCGCTTCTCCAGCAAGGTCTTCAGCCAAGGCGCATCCTCGGTGCGCGGCACCTGGAACACCACGTCGCACTGGTAGCTCACCACATCGGCGGCAATGTCATCCAGCTGGCGACGCATGGCGCGGCTGTCGGTAGTCTTCAAGGCCACGACGGTGCTCGGTGCAGCCGGGTCGATGATGCGCGCCTTGGGCTTGGCCTCGGCCGCTTTCAACGCCGCTTCAGCCTTCTCCAGCTCGGCTTTGCGCGCCTGGGTCACGGTATCGCCACCAGTCACTGCCGGGGCCTGCGGCATCAGCGCGCGGGCACGGGCCAAGGCGGTGGCGGCAGCGTTCACATCACCCTTCTGCAGGAAGATCTGGCTGCGTTGCAGGTAGGCTTCGGCAAGCTGGCGCTGGTATTGCTCCAGGCGCGCGTCGTCCGGCGCCTGGGCCTGCAGGGCTGCCAGCTGGTCTTCGGCGGTGGCCAGCTCGTTGCTGGCGATGTTCTGTTGCAACTGCTGCCAGGCATCGGCTTGGGCAGGTGCGGTGGCCTGTTCGACCGGCGCGCTGGAACACGCAGCCAGGAACAGGGAAAACGCGGCAACAAGCAGATAACGGGAGGCGAACGGCTTCATTCCTGCGACTCTCTATTTGCGCAAAAAGCGAGCAAGTCTACACCCAGGTGCGCACGCTCGAAAACAAGTCTTACAGACCCTTTACGTGCGAAAAGGTTGCAGGGCGCGCCTTCATGCGCCCTGTTTTTCAGCGTTTTGGCAGGGCCAGGCTCAGCAAGAATAGCACCGCCGCGCAGACCACGATCGACGGGCCGGCGGGGGTGTCCTTGAACCAGGACATGGCCAGGCCACCGCATACCGCGGTCACGCCGAGCAGGCTGGCGCCCAGGGCCATCTGCTCGGGAGAGCGGGCGTGACGTTGCGCCGCAGCGGCAGGAATGATCAGCAGCGAGGTGATCAGCAGCACGCCGACGATCTTCATGGCCACGGCAATCACCACCGCGATCAGCAGCATCAGCGCCATGCGCAGCCCGGCCACCGGCAGGCCTTCGACCATGGCCAGCTCTTCGTGCACGGTGACTGCCAGCAACGGCCGCCACAGCGCAGCGAGCAGCAGCAACACCAGCGCGCTGCCGCCGAGGATCCAGGCCAGGTCGGTGGTGCTGATGGCCAGCAGGTCGCCGAACAGGTAGGCCATCAGGTCGATGCGTACATCATGCATGAAGCTCAGCACCACCAGGCCCAGCGACAATGTGCTGGGGGCGAGTATGCCGAGCAGGGTATCGGAGGCCAGCGGTTGGCGTTGCTGCAAGGTCACCAGCAAGATCGCCAGCAACAGGCAGCCCACGGTTACCGCCAGCGCCGGGCTGACGTCCAGGGCAAAGCCCAGGGCCACGCCGAGCAGGGCGGCGTGGGACAGGGTGTCGCCAAAATAGGCCATGCGCCGCCACACCACGAAGGATCCCAGTGGGCCGGCCACCAGCGCCAGGGACAAACCGGCAAGCAGGGCGTAGAGAAGAAAATCAGCCATGCTTGCAGTGCGCTCCGTGAACATGGGTGCCAGGGGCGACCACCGAGCCGTGCAGGTCGTGGCTGTGGTCGTGATGGTGGTGGTAGATGGCCAGGCTGGGTGCGGCGGTCTGGCCGAACAGCTCGACGAACGCCGGGTCGCCGCTGACCTGCTCGGGGTGGCCCGAGCAGCACACGTGGCGGTTCAGGCACACCACCTGGTCGGTGGCGCTCATCACCAGGTGCAAGTCGTGGGAAACCATCAGCACGCCGCAGCCGTGGCGGTCACGCAGGCGGGTAATGAGGTTGTACAGCTCGGTCTGGCCGACCACGTCTACGCCCTGCACCGGCTCGTCGAGCACCAGTAGCTGGGGTTCGCGCAGCAGGGCACGGGCCAGCAGCACGCGCTGCATCTCGCCGCCGGAAATGGTCTGGATCGGGCTGTCGATGACCTGCTCGGCACCCACTTCCTGCAACGCCGACAAGGCTGCCGCGCGGTCTACACCGGGCACCAGGCGCAGGAAGCGCAACACCGACAGCGGCAGCGTGGCATCGACCTGGATCTTTTGCGGCATGTAGCCAATGCGCAGTTTCGGCTTGCGCCATACCTTGCCGCGGTGCGGCTTGAGCAGGCCGAGCACGGCGCGCACCAGGGTGGTCTTGCCCGCGCCGTTCGGGCCGATCAGGGTGACGATCTGGCCAGGTGCGACCGACAGGTCGATGCTGTCGAGCACCGCCTCGCCACCGAAGGTGACGCCGACCTGCTCCAGGCGGATCAGTGCATCGCTCATGCCGCGCTCCGGCAATTGCTGCACAGACCGACCACTTCCACCGTCTGGGTCTCGACCGTGAAGCCCACGCCCTTGGCGCTGCTGATGATGGCGTCGCTGATACTGTCCTGTTCCAGTTCGATGGCCACATGGCAGGCCCGGCAGATCAGGAACTGCCCCTGGTGCAGGTGTTCCGGGTGGCTGCAGCCGATGAAGGCGTTGAGCGAGGCGATGCGGTGCACCAGGCCGTTTTCCAGCAGGAAGTCCAGCGCACGGTACACCGTGGGGGGCGCGGCGCGGCGGCCGTCCTGCTCACTGAGCACGGCGAGGATATCGTAGGCGCCCAGCGGCTTGTGGCTTTGCCACACCAGTTCCAGCACTCGACGGCGCAGCGCGGTCAGGCGCAGGCCCTGGCGGGTGCACAAGGCGTCGGCTTCAGCCAGTGCGCTGTGTACGCAATGGGAATGATCGTGAGGACGGTTGGCCAGCGGCGTGATGGACATGGGCAGCGACGGTTCTGGATGGAGACGTTATTATGTTACCTGTTTCTGACGACTCGAGTATTCACCGTGTCCCGATTCCTAGTCCTTTTTGTCGCTTTCATCGCATTTTCCGCCCAGGCCGACGTGCGCGTGCTGACCAGTATCAAACCGCTGCAGCAGATTGCCGCCGCCGTGCAGGATGGTGTTGGCAACCCCGAGGTATTGCTGCCGCCGGGTGCGTCGCCGCACCACTACGCGTTGCGCCCGTCCGACGTACGGCGGGTGGGCGATGCCGACCTGCTGTACTGGATCGGCCCGGACATGGAGGGCTTCCTGCCGCGGGTACTGGGCAATCGCAGCAAGGCCACGGTGGCCGTGCAGGCGCTACCGGGCATGAAGCTGCGGCATTTTGGCGAGGACAGCCATTCCCACGAGGAAGAAGACCACGACGACCATGATCATGACCACCGCCCGGGCAGCCTGGACGCGCACTTGTGGCTATCGTCGGTCAACGCGCGGGTGATTGCAGCGAAAATGGCGGCTGACCTGGCGCAGATCGATCCGGCCAATGCGGCGCGCTACCAGAGCAACCTCAAGACCTTCGACGAACGCCTGGACGCACTGGATGGACGGATCAAGGCGCGGGTGGCCGGGATTGCCGGCAAGCCTTACTTCGTGTTCCACGAAGCGTTCGACTACTTCGAGGCCGAGTATGGCCTGAAGCACACCGGAGTGTTCAGCGTGGCGTCCGAGGTGCAGCCGGGTGCGCAGCACGTGGCAGCCATGCGCAAGCGCCTGCAGGAAGTGGGCAAGACCTGTGTGTTCAGCGAACCGCCGCTGCGGCCGCGGCTGGCCGAGACCTTGACCGCCGGGCTGCCGGTGCGCCTGGCCGAGCTGGATGCCCTGGGCGGTACCGACCCGGTGGATGGCAAGGGCTATGAGCGCTTGCTGGAGAAGCTGGGTGGCGACCTGGTTGGGTGCCTGGAGCAGTTGTAAGCCTGGACCGGCCTCTTCGCGGGTAAACCCGCTCCCACAGGGATAGCGCCAGCCTCACGCCTGTGTGGGAGCGGGTTTACCCGCGAAGAAGCAGACACGCTCTAGAGGGCGAACGGCAGGTGCAAAGCCACCTGCTGACGCTGCGCCAAACGCACTTCGAACTCGCTCGGGTCGTGGATCATCACATCCATCCCGGCAAACGATTCCGCTGCAATCAGGCGCGACAGCCAGAAGCGCACGCAGCCTACCCGCAACATCTCCGGCCACAGCTCGGCTTCGGCCGCGGTGAACGGCCGCAGCGCCGCATAGGCCGCCAGCAATGCCTGGGCGCGTGGCACATCGATCGCGCCGTGTTCATCCAGGCACCAGTCGTTCACGGTGATGGCGATGTCATACAGCATCGGCCCGGAACAGGCGTTGTAGAAGTCGATCACACCGGTCAGGTGGGTGCCTTCGAACATCACGTTGTCGCGGAACAGGTCGGCGTGCAGGTTGGCCCGTGGCAGGGCCAGGATCTGTGCCTTGTGCGCGCTGATTTCATCCAGCGCCGGCTGCAGCAGCGCGGCTTGCTCGGCGGTAAGGCGCGGCAGCAGCTCGGCACCCGAGGCCAGCATCCAGTCCAGGCCGCGGTCGGTGCGGCGCTCGATGATGTGCTCGCGGGTAGCCAGGTGAATGTGCGCCAGCAGCTCGCCGACCTGGGCGCAGTGCTGGGCGTTCGGTGCCTTGATGTGCTTGCCCGACAGCCGTGGCTGCAGCAGCGCCGGCTTGCCGCACAGCTCGCGCAGGCCATTGCCGTCGCGGTCGCGTATGGCATAGGGCACCGGCATGTCGGCTGCGTGCAAAGTGTCCAGCAGCTCGATGAAGAACGGCATGTCCTCGCTGGGCCCGCGCTCGATCAGCGTCAGGACGAACTCCCCCTGTTCGAGGCTGACGAAGAAATTGCTGTTCTCTGTGCCGGCGGCGATGCCCTGGAAGTCGAGCAGACGACCCAGCGCGTACGGCGCCAGAAAGGTTTCCAGCTCAGGCCGGGTCACGGGGGTGAAGACTGACATGATGAAAAATTGCCCATACGGGCACTTCCGCCGGGAAGTGCCGGGTTGATGTGAACGGTGCGCGTCAGATTACCACTCGAAGATCTTCCAGGACGGAATCAGCATGTCCGGCTGGTCGGATCGAATGAAATTGCCATCAGAGCCATCGGCGCGTACCAGGAAATAAGGCTTGCCGTTTTTCGGCGTGATCTTGATCGCATACAGGAACCCGTTCTGCCGGTACTCCTGGATGGTTTTGTCGCCTTCCGTGCGAATGGTCACCTCGGGATCGGCCGAGGGGGCGTCGTCCGCCGCCAGGGTGACGACAGGCATGGTGGCCAACAGACCGAGCAGTAACAGGCGATTGAGTGTACGCATGATAACCTTGTCCCTTTGTCGTCAATGATTCTGGCTATTCTAGCGCCGGACCCGTCGAAAAGGTTGATTCTGCTCATGAGCCAAGCGCCCCTCGTCCTGGTGGACGGTTCCTCCTACCTGTACCGCGCCTTCCACGCGCTGCCGCCGTTGACTACCTCCAAAGGCATGCCGACCGGCGCGGTGAAGGGGGTGCTGAACATGCTCAAGAGCCTGCGCAAGCAATACCCCGACAGCCTGTTCGCGGTGGTGTTCGACGCCAAGGGTGGCACCTTCCGCGATGCCATGTTCGCCGAATACAAGGCCAACCGCCCAAGCATGCCGGACGACCTGCGGGTGCAGATCGAGCCGCTGCACGCCAGCGTCAAGGCGCTGGGCTACCCACTGCTGTGCGTCGAGGGGGTCGAGGCCGACGACGTGATCGGCACCCTGGCGCGCAGCAGCGCCGCGCTGGGCCGCCCGGTGATCATCTCGACCGGTGACAAGGACATGGCGCAGCTGGTGGACGGGCACATTACCTTGGTCAACACCATGACCGGAAGCGTGCTCGACGTGGCTGGCGTGCACGAGAAATTTGGCGTCGGCCCGGAACATATCATCGACTTCCTGGCGCTGATGGGCGACAAGGTCGACAACATTCCCGGTGTGCCGGGCGTGGGCGAAAAAACCGCGGTGGGCCTGCTGACCGGTATCGGCGGCGGCCTCAGCGACCTGTACGCCAACCTGGACAAGGTCCCGACGCTGGCCATTCGCGGCGCCAAGACCCTGCCGGCCAAGCTGGAAGAGCACCGCGACGCGGCGTTCCTGTCTTATGAGCTGGCTACCATCAAGGTCGACGTGCCCCTGGATATCGAAGTAGATGCCCTGGTGTGCGGCGAACCTGATCGCGACGCGTTGCTGGCGCTGTACACCGAGATGGAATTCAAGAGCTGGGTCGCCGAG
This sequence comes from Pseudomonas asiatica, assembly GCF_040214835.1. Taxonomy (NCBI): domain Bacteria; kingdom Pseudomonadati; phylum Pseudomonadota; class Gammaproteobacteria; order Pseudomonadales; family Pseudomonadaceae; genus Pseudomonas; species Pseudomonas asiatica. Next base: position 78,181 of record NZ_CP157874.1, read on the forward strand.
GTGCAGCGTGACGCTGCCAAGGCCGGTGACGACATCGCGCCGATCGCGGAGCCGGTGGCCAAGACCGAGCCCAGGTACGAAACCATTCTCGACCAGCAACGTTTCGACTTCTGGCTGGAGAAGCTGCGTCAGGCGCCACTGTTTGCCTTCGACACCGAGACCACTGGCCTGGACGCACAGCAGGCGCAGCTTGTCGGCCTGTCGTTCGCCGTCGAGCCGCATGAAGCGGCCTATGTGCCGCTGGCCCACGACTATGAAGGCGCGCCGGTCCAGCTGGACCGCGCCGCCGTGCTGCTGGCGCTGAAGCCGCTGCTGGAAGACCCGGCCAAGGCCAAGGTCGGGCAGAACGCCAAGTACGACATCAACATCCTCGCCAATGGCTCGCCCGCCATCGAAATGCGCGGCGTTGCCTACGACACCATGCTCGAGTCGTACGTGCTGAACTCCACCGCCACCCGTCACGACATGGACAGCCTGGCACTGAAGTACCTCGACCACACCACCATCGCCTTCGAGGACATCGCCGGCAAGGGCGCCAAGCAGCTGACCTTCAACCAGATCCACCTGGACAAGGCCGGCCCCTACGCTGCCGAAGACGCCGACATCACCCTGCGCCTGCACCAAGCGCTGCAGGCGCGCCTGGCGCAGACGCCGAGCGTGCAGCCGGTGCTGATGGACATCGAGATGCCGCTGGTGCCGGTGCTGGCCAAGATCGAGCGCCAGGGGGCGCTGGTCGATGCCGCGCTGCTGCAGGTGCAGAGCGGTGAGCTGGGGGTGAAGATGGCCGAGCTGGAGCAGCGCGCCTATGAGCTGGCCGGTGAGGAGTTCAACCTCGGCTCGCCCAAGCAGCTGGGCGCGATCCTCTACGACAAGCTGGGCATGCCGGTGCTGAGCAAGACCACCAAGGGCCAGCCATCCACGGCAGAGGCGGTGCTCGACGAACTGGCCGAGCAAGGCTACCCGCTGCCGGAGGTACTGATGCAGTACCGCAGCCTGAGCAAGCTCAAGAGCACCTACACCGACAAGCTGCCGGGGCAGATCAACCCGCGCACCGGGCGTATCCACACCTCCTACCAGCAGGCGGTAGCGGCCACCGGCCGGCTGTCGTCCAGCGACCCGAACCTGCAGAACATCCCGATCCGCACTGCCGAAGGCCGGCGCATCCGTCAGGCCTTCGTCGCCAGCCCGGGCTACAAGCTGCTGGCGGCGGACTACTCGCAGATCGAGTTGCGCATCATGGCCCACCTGGCCAAGGACGAAGGCTTGCTGCATGCCTTCCGCAACGACCTGGACGTGCACCGCGCCACGGCGGCGGAAGTATTCGGCGTAGCCCTGGAAGACGTCACCACCGACCAGCGCCGCAGTGCCAAGGCCATCAACTTCGGCCTGATCTACGGCATGAGCGCCTTTGGCCTGGCCAAGCAGATCGGCGTCGACCGCAAGCAATCGCAGGATTACATCGACCGCTACTTCGCCCGCTACCCGGGCGTGCTGGCCTACATGGAGCGCACCCGCGCCCAGGCGGCGGAGCAAGGCTTTGTCGAAACCCTGTTCGGTCGCCGCCTGTACCTGCCGGATATCAATGCCAAGAACCCGGCCCTGCGCAAAGGCGCCGAGCGCACGGCGATCAACGCCCCGATGCAGGGCACTGCGGCCGATATCATCAAGCGGGCCATGGTCAATGTGGATAACTGGCTGAGCGAGAGCGGGCTGGACGCCCGGGTGATCCTGCAGGTACACGACGAACTGGTGCTGGAAGTGCGCGAGGACCTGGTGGAGCAGGTGAAAGATGAAATTCGCCAGCACATGAGCAAGGCCGCGCAGCTGGATGTACCGCTGCTGGTCGAGGCAGGAATTGGTGCGAATTGGGACGAAGCTCACTGATCGGGCGGGGAAAGCTGTGTAGGATCCGTGATGTAGGGATGCGGATCCTGGCACTGCTCAGTGCCAGTGGTGCTGAGGTTTCATGAAACTATCGCAAATAGTTTTCAGGGCTTTGGAACTAAACCGGTGAAGCGGAACTCAGAGTAACTGAATGGCTGGTGAAGCCTTTCGATGCTCCTATGTTGTGTTAAGTGTTGGCAGATATCTGGACCCCGCCCTAGCGGTCCGGACTTGGACCCCGAACTTCCCCCTCCCCATACGAAGTCCGGGGTTTTTTTTGCCCGGAATTTGACTTATGGCTAATAGAGAGCCCTGTGGGAGCGGGTTTACCCGCGAATGCGATGTCGGATGCACCGCCGCATTCGCGGGTAAACCCGCTCCCACAGGTTACGAGCAAACCTTCAAATGACTGGCTTGTCTTCCAGCTCCATCCAGTCTGCCAGCACTCGGTAGGCCTCTTCCACGCCCAGGCGCTTGGGCGCCGAGAACAGCTGGATGGTCACGCCGTCGCCCCAACCCTTGCGGATTTCCGACTGCACCTTGAGCAGAGTGTTCTTGCCCGCGCCGTGGGTCAGCTTGTCGGCCTTGGTCAGCAGGATGTGCATCGGCATGCTGCTGGCCTTGGCCCAGTCGAGCATCATCTTGTCGAAGTCGGTCATCGGGTGGCGCACGTCCATCATCAGGATCACGCCACGCAGGCACTCCCGGCTGCCCAGGTAGGCTTCCAAGTGTTTCTGCCAGTGCTGCTTGAGCGGAATCGGGACTTTTGCATAACCGTAGCCTGGCAGGTCGACCAAACGCCGTTCATCGTCCAGACTGAAGAAATTCAACAGCTGGGTGCGCCCGGGGGTTTTCGAGGTGCGCGCCAGGCTGGCATGAGTCAGGGTGTTGAGGGCGCTGGATTTGCCGGCGTTGGAGCGGCCGGCGAAAGCCACCTCGTAACCCTGGTCGTCCGGGCATTGTTCGACCTTGGCAGCGCTGAGGGCGAATTTGGCTTTCTGGCAGAGGCCGAGGATGGGGTTCTTGACTTGCATGGGATATCCGATGTGGGTGTTGCCTGACTCTATAGGCCCGAGCCTGGCAAGCGGTGTCGTTTCCGTTTGGATGGCGGAAGTATATAATGCCCCAGTTTTTGTGTGCTCATTCTCCCGGCGAAGGAGAACGGGCATGGGGTGTCGAACAATAGCTCGCGCAACAGAACGCAGCGCGGCCCCCAACCCTGAAGGTCGTTCCGCATGGCGAAATGGCTGCTTGCTGTCGGTATGTTCCTGCCGTTTTTCAGCGCACAGGCTACACAGGATCCCGAGGTGTTGTACAACCGCACGTGTGCGGCCTGTCACACCGGGCAGTTGCCACAGGCACCCAGGCAGGGTGACCGGGCAGCATGGGAGCCAAGGCTGGCGCAAGGCATGGATGTACTGGTGAAGCACGTGACCCAGGGTTTCAAGGCTATGCCGCCGCGTGGATTGTGCATGGACTGCAGTGCCGAGGACTACCGTTTGGTCATCCTTTGGATGAGTGGCAGTCCCGATACATAACATTTCACCCTTAGCCGTGTTGGATTAGCTGATGAACAAACTAGTCGTGAGTCTGCTGTTGACCTTGGGTGTCGCAGGTGCGGCCACTGCTGCGCAACCCGTCAAAGGCGATGCCGCCGCCGGCCAGGCCAAGACGGCCGTCTGTGGCGCCTGCCACAACCCCGACGGCAACAGCCTGGCACCGAACTTCCCGAAACTGGCCGGCCAAGGCCAGCGCTATCTCGAAAAACAAATGCACGATATCAAGTCGGGCAAGCGTACCGTACTGGAGATGACCGGCATGCTGGCCGCATTCAGCGACCAGGACCTGGCCGATATCGCCGCCTACTTCTCCAGCCAGAAAGGCAGCGTGGGCGCGGCCGATCCCAAGCTGGTCGAACGTGGCCGGGCGCTGTTCAACGGCGGCGACCTGGAAAAAGGCATGCCTGCCTGCACCGGCTGCCACTCGCCGAACGGCGCGGGTATCGCCCTGGCCGGCTTCCCGCACCTGGGCGGGCAGCATGCACAGTACGTGACCAAGCAGCTCACCGACTTCCGCGAAGGCAACCGCACCAACGATGGCGATGCCATGACCATGCGCACCATCGCCGGCAAGCTGAGCAACCACGACATCGAGGCGCTGGCCAGCTACATCCAGGGCCTGCACTGAGGCCCTTCGGCCGCCTGTGATGGCCCTATCGCCGGCAAGCCAGCTCCCATAGATGCTGCATATGGCTTGAGGTCGATGCGCTCGAGGTGGGAGCCGGCTTGCCGGCGATAGGGCCATCACAGGCGGTGCATTAACCTTCAGTTAATGTTGTAGGCCAATGATGAAAGGGCGGCCGGACCGCCCTTTTTTCCGTCCGCAGCCGTTACACTACAGAACTCGGCCCCTTCCCGGCCTGTCTCAGTGCAGGTCGCGTCGTGGCGACCAATGACTGCCCAGGAGTAAAGCATGCGTAAACTGATTCTCAGCGCCGCGCTGGTCGCTGCCAGCGTATTCGGTATGACTGCCGTCCAGGCCGCCGAGCCTGTCGCCGGCAAGGAATACCTCGAGCTGAGCAACCCTGTTCCGGTTTCCGTGCCTGGCAAGATCGAAGTGGTCGAGCTGTTCTGGTACGGCTGCCCACACTGCTACCACTTCGAGCCGACCATCAACCCGTGGGTCGAAAAACTGCCCAAGGACGTCAACTTCAAGCGCGTACCAGCCATGTTCGGTGGCCCATGGGACGCCCACGGCCAGATGTTCCTGACCCTCGAAGCCATGGGCGTCGAGCAGAAGGTACACGCCGCGGTGTTCGATGCCATCCAGAACCAGAAAAAGCGCCTGACCGACCCGCAGGACATGGCCGACTTCCTCGCCACTCAGGGCGTGGACAAGGACAAGTTCCTCGCCACCTTCAATTCGTTCGCCATCAAGGGCCAGGTCAACCAGGCCAAGGAACTGGCGAAAAAGTACGAGATCACCGGCGTACCGAGCATGGTGGTCAACGGCAAGTACCGCTTCGACCTGGGTACCGCCGGCGGGCCGGAAGGCGTACTGAACGTTGCCGACCAGCTGATCGCCAAGGAGCGCGCCGCTAAGTAAGCGGCGTAACCCATGCGCCGCTTCAGAACCGCGCGTGGCATTGGCCTGCACCAGCCGCAGGTCAACGAGCATCACCTGCACGCCCCTGGCCTGCCCGAGGATGGTCGTCTGCGGCTGCTCAGTTTCAACATCCAGGTGGGCATCAGCACCGAGCGCTACCGGCATTACGTGACCCGCAGCTGGCAGCACCTGCTGCCGCACAACGGGCGTGCAGGCAACCTGCAGAAGATTGGCCAACTGCTGGGCGACTTCGACCTGGTGGCCTTGCAGGAGGCCGATGGCGGCAGCCTGCGCTCGGGCTATGTCAACCAGGTCGAGCACCTTGCCCACCTGGGTGCCTTCCCCTACTGGTACCAGCAACTCAACCGCAACCTTGGGCGTTTTGCCCAGCACAGCAATGGCGTGCTCAGCCGCCTGAAGCCACAACTGCTCGAGGATCACCCATTGCCCGGCCCGGCTGGGCGTGGTGCGATTCTGGTGCGCTTTGGCGAGGGCGAAGATGCGCTGATCGTGGTGATGATGCACCTGGCCCTCGGCGCCAAGACCCGCGCCCTGCAACTGGGTTACATCCGCGAGCTGATTGGCGGTTACCGCCACCAGGTGCTGATGGGCGACATGAATACCCATGCCACCGACCTGCTGGAGCACTCGCCGTTGCGCGACCTGGGCCTGATTGCCCCACAAGTCGAGGCCACCTTCCCCAGCTGGCGTCCACAGCGTTGCCTGGACCACATCCTGCTCAGCCCAAGCCTCACGCTGGAGCGTGTCGAGGTGCTGGCGCAGCCAATTTCCGACCACCTTCCCGTTGCTGTCGAGATTCGATTGCCTGATGCATTGACTGTGGATACGCTGCCGGTCCTGAGCTAATTGCCATCACCGTTTGCGGACCCGGGCATGACTGAAGACGCTGAGCGCTGGAAAGAAAAATACCTGAAAAGCATCGAGCAGCAGGAAAAGCTCGAGCGCCGTTGGGACGCCCGTCTCGACCTGCTGCGTCGCGGCCTGGTACGCAGCACCCTGGCTGCCGAAGGCAGTGACAAGGTGGTGGACCAGTGCATGAAGGAAATGCGCGAGGTTATCCGCAGCGACAACATGGACGCTGGCCTTGCCGGGCTGATTCCGCGTCTTGAGAAGGCGGTGCTGGACTCCGAACAGCGCCGGGAAGCTCGCATGAATCAGGTCAGCGATGCGCTGACCGCGCTGGTCGACCAACTGCAAGGCCTGCCATTGCCGAACGATGTGTCGCGGCCGTTGAAAAAGCTGGCGAAGAAGCTCGACGGTGGCGTGGCCCAGTCACGCGACCTGCCACCGTTGCTGGGCGAGTTGAGCGGCTTGCAGGGCCGTGCGCTGTCAGCCCTGGGCAAGTCGGGGGAGGACGCCCGACCCGGCTTCTTGCAGCGCTTGTTCGGTAGCCGCGAGGATGACGCGCAAGGCGAGCCAGCGCTTGTGCCGCTGACGCTGCCGGTTGCCGAGGCGCAGCCCTTGGCAGCACCGGCCAACGTCGGTGCTCCGCAGCCCGACGACGTGGACGCGCTGCAGCCGCTGCCAGTCTCTTCAGCATCTGTTGTCGAGGCGCCCGTAGTGCCAGAGCCCGCGCTGGAGACACCTGGCCCGGCGCTGATCGAAACAGCCGAACTGTCACCAGCCCCGCTGCCGCAGCCGCTACCGGACGATGTGCCGGCACCGGAAGCTGTCGCCAGCGAGCCTCCGGCTGAAGCAGGACCGGCGCAAACACTCGAAGAAACCTTCGGCGAAGACGGCCCCTATGCCCTGCCCTACGCGGTGGAGCCGCCCTACAGCCAGGTTGCCGAGCACATCGAGCACACCCTGATCGGCCTGCTCGATGACCTCAGCCTGCCGGAGCGACACAAGGCCCAGGCGCTCGAGATGCGTGAGCGGGTCGCCCGCGGCTTGAATTGGTATGAGCTGATCCCGGTGCTGGATGACCTGGCTGTGCTCATGCTGGCGATCACCGACAGCGGCCAGCACGAATTCGAAACCTACCTGCAGCAGCTCAACGAACGCCTGGAAGGTTTCCAGAGCCACCTGCACGAGGCCAGCGCCGGTCACGCCGACAACAGCTCGGCCGCCCGCGAGCTGGATACCCAGCTGCGTGAGCACGTCGACGGGCTGCAGAGCAGTGTGCAAGGTGCCGCCGACGTCGACAGCCTCAAGCACATCCTGGAAAACCGCCTGGAAGGCCTGTTGGTGACTATGGACGAGCACAAGCATGAGCGTGATCGCCGCGAGCAGGAGCTGGCTGGGCGCCTGCAAGGGCTGTCGGAGCGGGTGGCGAACATGGAGCAGGAGGCGCTCGGCTACCGCGAGCACCTTGAAGAGCAGCGCCAGAAGGCCTTGCTCGACCCCCTCACCGGTTTGCCCAACCGTGCGGCCTGGAGCGAGCGGGTCGAGCGCGAAATGCTCGAATGGCAGGCACATGGCGGCCATCTGGCGATGGCGATCCTCGACCTGGACCATTTCAAGCGTATCAACGACAGCTATGGGCACCTGGCCGGGGACAAGGTACTGAAGATCGTCGCCGACCAGTTGCGCAAGCGCCTGCGCAGCGGTGACTTCATCGCCCGCTTCGGCGGCGAGGAGTTTGTCCTGTTGCTGCCGCAGACCTCGCCGGCCGCCGCTGCCCAGATAGCCGAGGTGCTACGGGCCACGGTCGAGGCGTGCCCGTTCCACTTCAAGGGCGAACGGGTGGTGATCACCACATCCATCGGCCTGGGTGCATTCCGTTCCGGCGAGCGCGGCGACCAGGTACTCAAGCGCGCCGATGCGGCGCTGTACCGGGCCAAGGAGTCGGGGCGCAACCGCGTCGAGCAGGCGTAGCCGGCAGCCGCTGACTCGCGGCAAGCACGGCCCTTGGGGAGCACGTTATACTGTAGCGCTCATACGCTGAGGCTACTGACGTGCTTTCCACGCTTAAAAAAACCCTGATTTCCTTCCTGCTGTTGTCTGTCGCCGGTTGCTCGACAGGCCTGCGCATCGACCGTAGCCACCCTTCGGTCAACCAGGACAACCGCATCCAGTTCGTGGTCTTGCATTACACCAATGCTTCGCTGGAGCGTTCCCTGGCGTTGCTGACCCATGGCGAAGTCAGCAGCCACTACCTGATTGGCGATGGCCCGGCGACGGTGTATCAGCTGGTGGATGAAAACCGCCGCGCCTGGCATGCCGGTGATAGCCAGTGGCAGGGTCGGACCTGGCTGAACTCCTCGTCCATCGGTATCGAAATCGTCAACCCGGGCTTCACCGATACGCCGAATGGCCGGGTCTGGCACCCTTACAGCGAAGCGCAGGTCCAGTCGCTGATCGCGCTGCTCAAGGACATCGTCAAACGCAACAACATCGAGCCACGGCACATCATTGGCCACAGCGATATCGCGCCGCTGCGCAAGCTTGACCCGGGGCCGCTGTTCCCGTGGAAGCGCCTGGCCGACGCCGGATTGGGTGTCTGGCCGGATGCAAATGCCGTGGCACGGCAGCAAGCCTATTTCAGCGTCAACCCGCCGAGCGTTGGCTGGTATCAGCAGGAGCTGGCGCGGTTTGGCTATGCGATCGAGCAGACCGGGGTACTGGATGTTGCCACCCGCCATGTGATCGCCGCGTTCCAGATGCGTTTCCGCCCGCAGCGCTTCGATGGCATGCCGGATGCGCAGACGGCGGCGATGCTGCAGGTGCTCAACCGGATGCGTTGAGCTGCCAAGGTGGGACGGGCTCTTGTGTAGGAGCGGCCTTGTGTCGCGACGGGCTGCACAGCAGCCCCAGGATCTTGGTTCCAGCACAGACTGCCGGGGCCGCTTTGCGGCCCTATCGCGACACAAGGCCGCTCCTACAACAGGCCCCGGCGATTGTAGCGAAACGCCAAACGGCGAGGTGATTCCTGATTCAGTTGCTATACCTTAGTTATCAACTGGATGCCCTCGATGTCAGCCTTCATCGCCTTGATGCGCCAAATTTTTTACCGTCCCTGGATGCTGGCCACATTGGCAGCACTGGCCAGCGCGGCACTGTTGCTCTCTGCCAGCATCGGCATTGCCCTGCAACAGATGAAGCAAAGCGAGAGCGCACAGATGAATGCCCAGGGCGAGCGCTTTCTCGAGCGCCTCGAGCAGGTGTTCGGCCAGTTGCGCGAAGGGGTCGACCTGCTGCAGGCGCAGCCCTTGCGCGGCTGCAGCCCGGCGATGCTGACGGCATTGCAGCAGGTAGGCCTGAGTTCACGCTTCATTTATGAAGCGGCATACGTGGATGGGGATATCGCCTGTTCGAACCGCGGTGATGAGCGGGCGTTCGAACCCTTGCGGGTCCCCGACATCCAGGGGCCGACCTACAGCTACTGGCTGAACACAACGACCGAGCCGAACGAAAACCTGGCCGCGTTGATGCTGGGGCGGGGCAAGTTCGTGGTATCCACCTCTCGTGGCCACCTGACCGATGTGGTCGACCTGCCCCCTGGCGGCAGCCTTGTGGTGGTGCTGGACAACGGTACCCGGGCCATCCCTGTGCTGGGCCCACCACAGGTATGGCCGCCACCCTCGGCCTGGTCGACCAGCCACAAGTCGCTGCTCGAGCTCAGCGACCGCCTGATCTACCGCATGCCGACCAAGTCACCGGACTACCAGCTTGTGCTGATTGCCCCGCGGGCGAGCCTGCCGTTGAGGATGAATGGCATGCTCTGGCTCCTGTTCCCCGGCAGTGTGCTGGCGGCCTGCTGCATCGGCTGGCTGGTGCTGCAACTCATCCTGCAGCGGCGGTCGATGAGCTCGGAATTGCAGAATGCCTTGCGCCGCGGCGAACTGCAGGTGCTCTACCAGCCGATCTTCGAGCTCGACAGCCGGCGCTGTGTCGGAGCCGAGGCCCTGGTGCGCTGGCGTCGCCCGGACGGCACCCTGACCAGCCCGGACCTGTTCATCCCGCTGGCGGAAAACACCGGGCAGATTCGCCAGATCACCGACTTTGTCCTGCAGCGTGTGCTGGAACAGTTAGGGCAACTGCTGCGCTCGCACCCCAACTTGTACATTTCGGTGAACCTGGCAGCTTGCGATGTGATGGTGCCGCGTATTGGCCGGGTAGCTGCGCGCTTGCTGGCAATGCACCGGGTGGCGGCCAGCCAGATTGCCTTCGAAGTGACCGAGCGCGGCCTGATCGACGTGGTGGTGGCGCGCGACAATCTGCAGGCGTTGCGCGCAGTAGGGCATCAGGTGCTGATCGACGACTTTGGTACGGGTTATTGCAGCCTGGCCTACCTGCAGACCCTGCCGGTGGACTGCCTGAAGATCGACAAGGCCTTTATCGATGCCCTTGGGCATGACGCCGCCAGCAGCGGTGTTGCCCCGCATATCATCCGCATGGCCCACGACCTGCACCTGCGGGTGATTGCCGAAGGCATCGAGTGTGAAGACCAGGCGGTGCTGCTGAACAGCGAAGGGGTCAATTATGGCCAGGGCTGGCTGTTTGCCCGGCCACTGAATGCCCGGCAGTTTGCCGAGCTGGTGACCCGCGGACGGCTGCCGCGGCGGGTTGAGCATTGAGTGATTACTGCTGGACTGCGAGATCTCTGTAGGAGCGGCCTTGTGTCGCGATAGGGCTGCGGAGCAGCCCCAGCAATTTGTGCACTGGTGCTGAAATCCTGGGGCCGCTTTGCGGCCCTATCGCGACACAAGGCCGCTCCTACAGGGGGCGCGTCACAGGCCGTCAGACCGGCAGTGCCATGTAGAACTGGGTCCCCTGCCCCGGTCGGGAAAACACGCCCATGCGCCCGCCATGCAACTGCACGATTTCTTTGCACAATGCCAGCCCCAGCCCCGCGCCGCCTTTCTTGCGCCCTACCTGCACGAAGGGCTCGAAGATGCGCCCCTGTTGCCCATAGGCAATGCCCTCTCCGTTGTCCTCGACACTGATGATCACCCGCTCCGCATGCCGTCGTGCATGCAAGCGGATACGCCCGCCGCTGGCGGTATGGCGGATGGCGTTGTGCAACAGGTTGTCCAGCACCCGGTCGAGTTGGGAGACGTCGGCCTGGATACGCGGTAGCGGCGGCTCCAGCTCCGTGATCAGCTCGATCTGCTTGTTCACCGCCGGCTCGGCAAAGCGCTGTTGTGCACGCTCCAGCAATTCGTCGATGGCGCAGGGAGCCAGCTCGAGCTTCTGCATCCCGCTCTGGTAGCGGCTGAAGTTGAGCAGATCGTTGATCAACTGGGTCAGGCGCTGCATTTCCTCGCCGATGGTTTCCAGCAGGTCATGTTCGCGCGCCTCGGGCGGAAACTTGAGCCGCTCGCGCAACAGGCCGAAGGCCATGTGCATGCCGGTCACCGGGGTGCGCAGCTCGTGGGAAGCGCGCAGCACGAATTCGCTGCGCACGCGTTCGAAGGCTCGCTGCTCGGTTACATCGTGCAGCACCATCACCGCGCCAAGGATCGGCCCTTGCGGGTGGCTGACCGGAGTCAGGCTGTAGGCGAGCAGGCGCGTTTCGTCATCGACCTCCATGTTCAGGTCGTCCGGCTGGCGGTCGAGGTTGCCGCCGCGCAGTACCTGGCGTAGCTGCTGCTCCAGCTCCGGGCGCTGCAGGGCTTCGGCCAGGCTGCTGCCCACGCGGCTATCGGTCCAGCCCAGCTGGCGTTGCGCCACCGGGTTGAGGTGCTCCAGCCGGCCTTGGCGGTCGATGATCAGCAGGCCATCGTCAATGCTGTCCAGTACCGCCTGCAAGCGTTGCTGGCCGGCCAGCAGTTCATCAACGTTGGTGGCCTGGTGCTTGCGCAAGGCATCGGCCATCAGGCCGAAGCGGCGGGTCAACTGGTTAAGTTCGGTGGCCTGGGTGACCGGCAGGGTTACGTCGAAATTACCCTTGCCGAGTTGGTCGGCCGCTATGGCCAAGGCTTCGATTGGCTGGCCGAAGCGCCGGGCAATGTTGTGCGCGGTGATGAAGCCCAGCACCAGCACCACCAAGCCCATCAGGCCAAGTACGCCGCTGACCAGCAAGGCGTGGTCGCGGGTGTGCTCCTCGCTGCGGGTGATGTGCTCCAAGGCCTGCTTGTGGGAATCGATCAGGTCGGTGCGGACCTGGTTGAACGCGGCCCCCAGTGGTTGTTCAACCCCCATGCTGCGCGAAGGCGCCGGGCTGTCGCGGTAGGCCTGGAGAAAAGCCTGGTAATTGCTGCTGGCCTTGCTGAAGCCGGTGCGCTCGCCACCTTGGTCCAGCCCTTGGTTGAGCAGGGTCTGGAAGTTGTCCTGCAGTAGCCGCAGGTTTTCCGGGGCGGTCTCGTCATCGAGGATCAGGGTCAACTGTTCGCCAAGGTTCTGGCGCAACTTCAGCCCAATTTCCAGGGCGTGGGTGGTATCGCGCACCAGTCGCTGTTGCACCGTGGCCATCTGCAGCACGCTGACCAGGCCCAGCAGCAGCCCGAGCAGGGCCACGGTGACCAGCGCCGAAATGCTGAGGAAAAGCCGCGTGCGCAGCTTCATGGGCGGCCACCTCATAGGTTGTACTGCTTGCGCTTGCGGTACAGGGTGGAGGCATCGATCCCCAGGGTCTTGGCGGCTTGGTCCAGGGTGTCGCTTGCGGCCAGCACCGCACCGATGTGGGCGCGTTCCAGCTCATCCAGGCTCAGCGCGGCGCCAACCCGCGGGGCATTGCCTGCGGGCTGCTCGCCCATGCCCAGGTGGCTGATTTCCACACGTTCCTGCGGGCAGATGATGCTGGCCCGCTCCACCACGTTGCGTAATTCGCGAATGTTGCCGGGCCAGCGGTAGTTGAGCAGGGCCGTACGGGCTTCGTCACTGAAGCCGCGGGCAGGCCGGGAGTATTCCTTGACGAAGCGGGCGAGAAAGCGGTCGGCCAAGGTCAGGATGTCTTCACTGCGCTCGCGCAGGGGCGGCAGGTGCAGGGTGATGACGTTCAGGCGATACAGCAGGTCTTCGCGGAAGCGGCTTTCACGCACCATCTCTTCGAGGTTGAGGTTGGTGGCGGCGAGAATCCGCACATCGGCGCGACGGGTGACCGGGTCGCCGACGCGCTCGTATTCCTTGTCCTGGATGAAGCGCAGCAGTTTGGGCTGCAAGGTCAGTGGGAAATCGCCGATCTCGTCGAGGAACAGCGTGCCCCCATCAGCCTGGTTGACTCGCCCCAGGGTGCTTTCGCTGGCGCCGGTGAAGGCGCCGCGGGTGTGGCCGAACAACTCGCTTTCCATCAGCTCGGCGTTCAGTGACGGGCAGTTGATGGTCACGCAGGATTTGCGCGCGCGCTTGCTCCAGCCGTGGATGGCCCGGGCCAGCTCACCTTTACCTGTGCCCGACTCGCCAAGGATGAGGATGTTGGCGTCGGTGGTAGCGACCTGGCGGGCGGTTTCCAGTACCGCCATCATGGCCGGGCTGTGTGAGTCGAGGCCGTCCTTGGGTTTGCGTACTTCACCTTCCAGGGCCTCCAGGCGCGCGGAAAGCTGGCGCACTTCCAACTGCTTGGAGGTAGCCAGGCGCAGCTGGTCGGGGCTGCACGGTTTGACCAGGTAATCGGCGGCGCCTGCCTGGATCGCGTCTACCGCCGTATCGATCGCCGAGTGTGCGGTGACGATCACCACCCGCATCCATGGGGCCTGGATACGCATCTGCGCCAGCACATCGAGGCCGTTGTCCTCGCCCAGGCGCAAATCGAGGAAGCACAGGTCGAATACCTGGCGCTGCAGCAGGGCTTCGGCCTGAGCAGCGCTGTTGGCCGTCGCCACGCTATAGCCCTCGTCCTCCAGGCAGTAGCGGAAGGTGCGCAGGATCGCGGACTCGTCATCCACCAGCAGAATGCGGCCTTGGTTGTCCTGGGCTGACTCCATGTGCTGCGCTCCTTTAGGAAAGATCTTCATTTAGTGTGGGAAAAATCGGGCAAGTTGCATGGTCCATTGTGAAGGAACCTGTCCTTTGCATGCTAGCCAATGGCCAATCAACGCCTGGAAGGCCGCGATATCCCGATGATTTCCTTAGAGGTCCACGGTGGCACATTGGTTGCGAGGATTTTTAGCTTTTGCTCTACAAAAGGAGGCACTGCCATGTCCTTTTCCATTCGCACCGCCGTGTTGGCAACCACCCTGCTGCCGATGTTCACCCCGGCATTCGCCGGCCCGGTGCAGGACGCCCGCCTGGAGGGGGCCCTGCAAACTGCCCTGTCGCTGAACCGCATGCTCGACCCGTTCCGTATCCAGGTCGAGGTGGACGGCAAGCAGGCGCGGCTTTCCGGTGAGGTGGAGAACGACGTCGAACGCCAGCTGGCCGAGCATGTGGCGCTGGCTACCCGTGGCATCGAGCAAGTCGACAACCAGCTGCGGGTCAATGCCCAGCTGGTGGAGCGCCCGCTGGCGCTGCGTGCCTATGCCCAGCGCCTGGAGGATGCCACTCTGGCCGCGGTGATCCGTGCGCGGCTGTTATGGAGCCGCACCACCGAGAAGGCGCCTATAGATGTACAGAGCAGCGAAGGTGTGGTGACCCTGCGTGGCAAGGTCGACAGTGCCGAGGCCAAGGAGCTGGCCGGCGTGGTGGCGCGTACCACCGAGGGTGTGCACCTGGTCAACAACCTGGTCAGCCTCGATAGCGCCGCCATGGCCAAGGCCCGGGAAACCCCGGTGGGGACGCCGACTGGGCCGCAACCGAGCGACAGCTGGATCATCGACAAGATCCAGAACAGCTACCGCTTCAGCCGTAACCTCGATGGCCTGAACCTGAAAGTGGCCAGCGAGGAGGGTTTGGTGCGGCTTTCGGGCGAGGTGGTCAGCAGCGAGCAGAAAACCATTGCCGTGGAAATCGCCCGGCAGATCATCGGCGTGCGCGGGGTGGATGCCGACCTGCTCAAGGTGGCGACCAAGGTCGAGGGCTGATCGTGCAATTCGCACGACGGCCCGGGCGGCATCGTGCAGGATACGTCCTTGCCGGTTTTGCAGAATTCACATAACTATATGATTTAAATGAAGTTTATTTGATTCGTAAGGCTGGCATGCAGGCTGCAATTACCTGTTCAGGTTTGAACAAGAATTACAGCAGGAGGAGCCGGCATGACCCGCCAATCCGTCAACCGCTTGCAGAGCGCTGCACTGCCCCTGAGCCAGGTGCTTTCACTCGGCCTGGCGCTGTTGCTGACCTTGGCCGCTGGCCTCTTCTATTACAGCTGGCAGACCGCGCGCCTGACCGAGCAAGTGGCGGCGCAGACCGCCCTGTTGACGCAGATTCAGGCAACCCGTGCCAATACCTTGGTCAAGGCCGCCGACCCGCTTCCAACTGGCCAGGCCACCGCGTCACCGGCCACCCTGGAAAGGGTCGTACCCCAGGACCGCTGGGTGTTCTGACCGCTGGCCTTAACGATTTCAAAAAAGAAAGGAGAACCACCATGCTGAGTTGGGCTATCACTTTCCTCATCATCGCCATTGTCGCCGCCGTACTGGGCTTCGGTGGTATCGCGGGCGCTGCCACCGGTATCGCGAAGATTCTGTTCATTGTCTTCCTGGTGCTGTTCGTAGCCTCCTTCTTCTTTGGACGTGGACGAGGTTGAAGATGGGCAGGAAGCGTTGGACATCCCTGGCTGCCGCCCTGTTACTGGGCGGCAGTGCGGCGGCGATGGCGGCCAATGACGGCCAGGTCCGGGTCGACCAGCTGCTCGGCTCGGACCCGGAGTACCGGGAAACCTGGCAGGACACGATTGAAGGCGAGGAACGTCTGCCTGATTGGGTGGTCAATCTGACCGGCAGTGCCCAGCAGCAGATGTCTGCCGTTACCGAAGACGGCGACAAGTACCTGGTCGGCCCATTGTGCGAACGCCAGGACAACTGCACCTACAAGCGCCTGATCGTGGCGTTCAGCTGGGACAAGGACGATGCCTACGGGATGCTCGTGGAGGTACCCGAAGGTTTGCCGAGCGACAAGTCGCCCACCCGTCACGCGCAGTACCGCTGGCTGGGTAAGCCGGACGACGGCATGAAGGCGATGCTGCAGGAGCAGCTCAAGCGTGACCCGAACTGGTACTGAGCATTTGCACCCGGTACGGAGTAAAGGTCATGCACTGTCACGAAATAGAAGCTGAACCTTTCTATATTTCAGCCTTCTATGATGCGCCGCCCCGAGGAGGGGCTGCACATGACCAAGGGGCCGGGCTGTTCTGATTGTTGCAGGATCGGAGTGGCCTAGGGGTACAGGGAGTGCCTCCAGCAATGGGCCGGGTCAGGAAAGGCGGAATCGGAAGTTTCAGGTCGGCGGTGCCATAGGGGCACCTGACCAGACCTGACTTCCGAGGAGCCATGTAGGAAACGTCTCTTCCCTGCGCGATTTCCTCTTCGAGACACATTTTGTCTCGACCGTACATCAATTTTTTTTCGATCAGCCTGGCGCTTGTTCAAGAGGCATTTCGGCCATTCGGATTGTCGAACAAGCCATCGCCCCTGTCCTTTTTACCCTGCCAAATCTGCCTAAATATGGCGGTTTGGTCTTGTTCGGGATTCCGAACGTTGTAAATCAAGCACTTGCGAACCTCCCGTTTTGGTCAGAAATGTTATGCACAAACGGCATGGGGTATGCGCTTCCGGCATTAGATTTCCCCCTTTGCCATCGCAATAGTTGCCGCCTTTTTCGCCGGCCCGAGCGCCCTGTCGCTCGCCTGCGGTGTCCTTACATGAAGTCGCCGGACGGAAGCATCTGCTGCTCGTGACCTTGCCAACGGCTCTGTTACGCGCGTTTCCGTTGGGTGCCCATGACCACTAGAACAAAGGGTAAAGACATGAAGAAGGCAAAACTGAGCCTCGCCTGGCAGATCGTCATCGGTCTGGTCCTGGGTGTTGCAATCGGCGCGCTACTG
The DNA here is from genome assembly GCF_040214835.1 of Pseudomonas asiatica. Classification (NCBI taxonomy): domain Bacteria; kingdom Pseudomonadati; phylum Pseudomonadota; class Gammaproteobacteria; order Pseudomonadales; family Pseudomonadaceae; genus Pseudomonas; species Pseudomonas asiatica. The sequence continues at coordinate 94,997 of NZ_CP157874.1, forward strand.
AATCATTTCAGTGCAGAAAAGGCATGGTGGATCAGCAACGTCCTCCAGCCCGCTGGTGACATCTTCATTCGCCTGATCAAGATGATCGTCGTCCCGATCGTGATTTCGTCGCTGATCGTGGGTATCGCCGGGGTTGGCGACGCGAAGAAACTGGGCAGCATCGGCCTGAAGACCATCATCTACTTCGAAGTGGTGACCACCATCGCCATCGTCGTAGGCCTGGTGTTGGCCAACCTGTTCCACCCGGGCGCCGGCATCGACATGAGCACCCTGGGTACCGTGGACATCTCCAAGTACCAGGCTACCGCGGCCGAAGTGCAGCATGAGCACGCGTTCATCGAAACCCTGCTGAACCTGATCCCGTCGAACATCTTCGCAGCGCTGATGCGTGGCGAAATGCTGCCGATCATCTTCTTCTCGGTGATGTTCGGCCTGGGCCTGTCGAGCCTGCAGGCAGAGCTGCGCGACCCGCTGGTGCGTACCTTCCAGGCGGTTTCCGAGACCATGTTCAAGGTCACCCACATGATCATGAACTACGCCCCTATCGGCGTGTTCGCCCTGATCGCCGTGACCGTCGCCAACTTCGGTTTCAGCTCGCTGCTGCCGCTGGCCAAGCTGGTGCTGCTGGTGTACTTCGCCATCGCCTTCTTCGCCTTCATGGTGCTGGGCCTGGTTGCCCGCCTGTTCGGTTTCTCGGTGATCAAGATCATGCGCATCATGAAAGATGAGCTGATCCTCGCCTACTCCACCTCCAGCTCGGAAACCGTGCTGCCGCGCGTGATCGAGAAGATGGAGAAGTACGGTGCACCGAAGTCGATCTGCTCGTTCGTGGTACCGACCGGCTACTCGTTCAACCTCGACGGCTCGACCCTGTATCAGAGCATCGCGGCCATCTTCATTGCGCAGCTGTACGGTATCGACCTGTCCTGGAGCCAGCAGCTGCTGCTGGTGCTGACCCTGATGGTCACTTCCAAGGGTATCGCTGGCGTACCGGGTGTTTCCTTCGTGGTGCTGCTGGCCACCCTGGGCAGCGTGGGCATCCCGCTGGAAGGCCTGGCCTTCATCGCCGGTGTCGACCGCATCATGGACATGGCCCGTACCGCCTTGAACGTTGTGGGTAACGCCCTGGCAGCCCTGGTCATCGCTCGCTGGGAGGGTATGTACGACGCCGCCAAGGGCGAGAAGTACTACGCCTCGCTGATGGCCGGCAAGCAGGAAGCGGCCATGGTTGGCGAAGCTGCCAAGCGCTGAGCCTGATGAGCTGAACAAAAAGCCCCGACCTGTCGGGGCTTTTTGTTGCCTGTGAGATCTTGGGGCCGCTTTGCGGCCCTTTCGCGACGCAAGGCCGCTCCCACAACGGCCGGCGTACACCGACCTCTGTGGGAGCGGCCTTGTGTCGCGATACGAGGGCGCAGCCCTCGCCTGCGGTCTCCAGCCTTACGCCCCGATACGCTATCATTCGGGCATTTTTCAGGGGGAACACACGGATGCTCAACGGCCTTTGGCTTGGCTTTTTCCTGGTGGCGGCAGTGTCCGCCCTGGCCCAATGGCTGGTAGGCGGCAACGCCGGCATCTTCGCGGCGATGGTCGAGAGCATCTTTGCCATGGCCAAGCTGTCGGTCGAGGTGATGGTGCTGCTGTTCGGCACGCTGACCCTGTGGCTGGGCTTTCTCAAGATCGCCGAGAAGGCTGGCATCGTCGAGTGGCTGGCCAAGGTGCTCGGCCCGCTGTTTGCCCGGCTGATGCCGGAAGTTCCGCCCGGCCACCCAGCCCTGGGCCTGATCACCATGAACTTCGCCGCCAACGGCCTGGGCCTGGACAACGCCGCCACGCCGATCGGCCTGAAGGCCATGCGCGCACTGCAGGAGCTGAACCCCAGTAGCACCACGGCGAGCAACGCGCAGATCCTGTTCCTGGTGCTCAACGCCTCGTCGCTGACGCTGCTGCCGGTGACGATCTTCATGTACCGGGCCCAGCAAGGCGCGGCGGACCCGACCATGGTGTTCCTGCCCATCCTGCTGGCCACCAGCGTCTCGACCCTGGTCGGCCTGCTGTCGGTGGCGGTGATGCAGCGCCTGCGCCTGTGGGACCCGGTAGTGCTCGCCTACCTGATCCCCGGTGCATTGCTGCTGGGCGGCTTCATGGCCTTTCTCGGCACCCTCTCGGCGGCCGCGCTGGCGAGCCTGTCGTCGATCCTGGGCAACCTCACTTTGTTTGGCGTGATCATCCTGTTCCTGGTGATCGGCGCCTTGAAGCGGGTGAAGGTGTATGAAGCCTTTGTCGAAGGCGCCAAGGAAGGCTTCGATGTGGCCAAGGGCCTGTTGCCTTATCTGGTGGCGATGCTGGTGGCGGTGGGTGTATTGCGGGCCTCAGGCGCCCTGGAGCTGGCCTTGGACGGTATTCGCCATGCGGTGACCTGGCTGGGCCTGGACACCCGCTTCGTCGAAGGCCTGCCCACGGCGCTGGTCAAGCCGTTCTCCGGCAGCGCGGCGCGGGCGATGCTGATCGAGACCATGCAGACTCACGGTGTGGACAGCTTCCCGGCGCTGGTGGCGGCGACGATTCAGGGGAGTACCGAAACCACCTTCTACGTGCTGGCGGTTTACTTTGGTGCGGTGGGTATCCAGCGCGTGCGCCATGCCGTCGGTTGCGCATTGCTGGCGGAGTTGTCCGGTGTGATCGCAGCGATCTTCGTCTGCTACTGGTTCTTCGCCTGACTTATCTGCTTGGCATGCGCGGGCATTTGTAGGAGCGGCCTTGTGTCGCGACGGGGCGCGAAGCGGCCCCCGAATGTTAGCGTCAATGCAGAAATCGTCGGGGCCGCTTTGCGGCCCATCGCGACGCAAGGCCGCTCCTACAAAAGCAGGCAGGGCTTCAGTGAGCAGGAACGCTGGCTGCTTGCGCAATGGTCCAACTGACCACCTGCCCGGTCAGCTGGTCGCAGGCCTTCCCGAAGCCGGCAACCACCGCTGATACCTGCTTGTCGGCCAGCGGCTGGCGGATTTCGAAGCGTTTGCTGGCCAGAATGCGTTGGCTGCGGCCCTGGACCAGACGTGCGTCATAGCGGATCACTACCTCTACCGCCCCGCCCTCGCGGTATTCGGCCTGGAACGCCTGCAGCTCGCCAGCCAGCTCGTAGTCGGCCTGCAGGTTGCTGTCGTCGGCGCTAAGGCGCTGTACCTGGCCGTCACGCTGGAAACCGTCGAGCAGGCGGTTGCGCAGCAGCACCGGTACTGCGTCGCTCCAGCGCGCGCCTTTGTAGCTGCTGACCACATCGCCCTGGGGAATCACGGCAATCCGTGGCCCGGCCAGCACTTCGCTGGCCAGCGGCTTGTTAAGGCGCAATGACCAGTCCAGCGCCGACGCCGTCCGGCCGGGCTGGTCCACCGGCAGACGGTACAGGTCGACGGGCTCGCTCTGCGGCAGGATCGAGCAGGCACTGGCCAGGCTCAGTGCGGCCGCCAGGGCCAGCAGGCGCAGTGACGGTTTCATGGTTGGAACTCCTTGTTGTTGTCGCGGCCGAGCAGGTAGCCGCTAGGGTCGGCCTCCAGTTGCCGGGAAATGCCTTTGAGTGCGTTGAGGGTTTCGCGCAGCTCGCGAATCGCCGGGGTCAGCTGGTTCAGGCCCTGGGCACCGTCGCCGATGGCCTCGCGGTTGTCCTCGAGCAGGCGGTTGATGGTGGCGGTGCTCTCGGCCAGTGACTGCATGGCCTGCTCGGCGCTGCCGATTGCCTGCTTGCCTTCGCTGCCCAGCAGGCCGTTGGCATTGCGCATCAGTGCCTGGGTTTCGGCCAGGGTGGCGCTGGCCTGCTTGCCCACCTGCACCAGTTGCTCGATGGCCTGGGTGATGCTGCCGTGCTGGCCAGCGAAGGCGCCGGTGGTCTTGTCGAGGTTGGACAGGGTGTTGCTGAGGTGGCCGATGTTGTCCTCGGAAAACATCTGGTTGGCGTTGTGCAGCAGCAGGTTGATGTTGGTCACCAGATCGCTGCTGTCATTGAGCAGGCGCGAGATTGGCGAGGGCGATGCGATGATCACCGGCAGCTTGCCGTCCTTGCCTTTCAACTCGGGGCTTTGCGGGGTGCCCCCGCTGAGCTGGATGAACGAGTTGCCGGTCACGCCGGCCAGGGTCAGCTTGGCCTGGGTGTCTTCCTTCACCGGGGTGTCAGCGCTCAGGCGCACCCGTGCCAGTACCCGGCGCGGGTCTTTCGGGTCCAGGCGCAGGGTGGACACGTCGCCTACCTTGATGCCGTTGTACTGCACCGGGCTGCCACGGGACAGGCCGGAGACGGCTTCGTTGAATACCACTTCGTAGTCCTTGAAGGCGTCGTCGACACTCGACTTGGCCAGCCACAGGCCGAACAGCATGGCGCCGGCCACCACCAGGACGGTGACCAGGCCGATAAGAACGTGATGGGCTCGGGTTTCCATTGTTCAGCGCTCCTGCCCGGCACGGGTGGCGGCCTGCTCGGCTGCGCGCCCGCGTGGGCCATGAAAGTATTCTTGAATCCAGGCGTCGTTGGTCTGCTCGACCTCGGCCAGTGGGCCGGCCACCAGGACCTTCTTCTGCGACAGCACGGCGATGCGGTCGGTAATGGTGTACAGGGTGTCGAGGTCGTGGGTGATGAGGAACACCGACAGGCCCAGGGCATCGCGCAGGGTCAGGATCAACTGGTCGAAGGCGGCGGCGCCGATCGGGTCCAGGCCGGCGGTGGGTTCGTCGAGGAACAGGATGTCCGGGTCCAGTGCCAGGGCCCGGGCCAGCGCGGCGCGCTTGATCATGCCCCCCGACAGCGAGGCCGGGTACTTGTCAGCGGCCGAGATCGGCAGCCCGGCCAGGGCCAGCTTCACTCCGGCCAGGTGCTCGGCATCGGCGCGGGACAGCCCGGCGTGCTCGATCAGCGGCAACGCCACGTTTTCGGTGACGGTCAGCGAAGAGAACAGCGCGCCCTTCTGGAACAGCACGCCGAAGCGCCGCTCGACCAGTGAGCGCTGCTCTTCGCGCAGGCCGGCCAGGTCCTGGCCGAACACCTTGATCTGCCCTTCGTCGGGCCGCCGCAGGCCGACGATGCTGCGCAGCAGCACCGACTTGCCGCTGCCCGAGCCGCCGACCACGGCGAGGATCTCGCCGCGATACAGGTCGAGGTCGAGGTTTTCGTGCACGCTCTGGCGGCCGAAGCGGTTGCAGATGCCGCGGGCCTCGATCACGCGTTCCTGGCCACTCACCAGCCCATCTCCATGAAGAACAGTGCGGCCACCGCATCCAGCACGATGACCACGAATATCGACTGCACCACCGCCGAGGTGGTGTGTGCGCCCACCGATTCGGCGCTACCACTGACCTTGAAGCCTTCCAGGCAGCCGATGGCGGCGATCAGGAAGGCGAAGAACGGTGCCTTGGCCAGGCCGACCAGGAAGTGCTGCACGCCGATGTCGCTTTGCAGCAGCGACAGGAACATGGCTGGCGAGATGTCCAGTGACAGCGCGCACACCACCGCACCGCCGACGATGCCGCAGATCATCGCGATGAAGGTCAGCAAGGGCAGCGAAATCAACAGCGCCAGTACGCGCGGTACCACCAGCATCTCCATGGGGTTCAGGCCGAGGGTGCGGATGGCATCGATTTCCTCGTTGGCCTTCATCGAGCCGATCTGCGCGGTGAACGCGCTGGCGGTGCGGCCGGCCATGAGGATAGCGGTGAGCAGCACGGCGAACTCGCGCAGGAACGAGAATGCCACCAGGTCGACGGTGAAGATGGTCGCACCGAAATCGGCCAGCACCGTGGCGCCGAGGAAGGCCACCACCGCGCCCACCAGGAAGGTCAGCAGGGCGACGATGGGCGCGGCGTCCAGGCCGGTCTGTTCGATGTGTGCCACGACCGGGGTGAAGCGCCAGCGATGAGGTTGCAGGGCGCGGCGCAGCAGGGTTTCGAGGATCAGGCCAACGAAGCCGAGCACCTGCATGGTGTCTTGCCACAGGGTACCGACGGCGCAGCCGATGCGTTCCAGCAGCAACAGCAGCACGTTACGCTCGGGTTCCTTGACCGGGATGCAGTAGTCCTGCACCGAGCAGTAGACGTTCTTGAGCAGAGCGCGGCTGGCTTCGGGCAGGCCGTGGGTGCAGCGCGACAGGCGCTCGGAGCCGAGCAGTTCGGCCAGCAGCGAGGCACCGGCGGTATCCAGGCGGCCCAGTTGGCTGAGGTCGGCGACGGTATCGGCAGCGTATTGCGCGCGCAGGCGCTCGCTCTCACGCTTGAGGCTGGCGTAGTGCGCCAGGGTCCAGTCACCGGTAATGCGCAGGCAGGCCGGTTGGCTACTGGTGTCCAGGGTGGCGCTGGGGGTGGTCATCGGCTCCATGCTACTGACTCGGCGCTAAGGCTTAGGGCCTGATCATAGCGCAGCGGGCATGGGCTGTTTGGTGATTATGTGCTGTCTTCACGGACCTTGGGGGCCGCAAAGCGGCCCCTTTCACTCACCCCGCGGGCGCTTCGTCGACCACCTTGAAGCGCAGCACGCCGATGACCTGCCCATCTTCGGTCAGTACCCTCACCTGCCACTTGCCCACCGGGTTCGGCGGGAAGTTCTGCTTGTGGGTCCAGGCCCGGTAGCCTTCCTTGCGCCCGCCGTGGATGTCCAAGGCAATACGGTCGACTTCCTGGCCGTCCTTTTGCCACACATGGTAGATCCGCTCGTTCAGGCCGCGTGGCGCGTTGATCGCGGTGTAGGCGTACAGGCCGCTGCTACGGATGCGGCTGGCAGCAACTTCGTCCAGCGAATCGCCCGGCTGGCGGTTCAGCACTTCGGTGCTGACCGCCACTTCGGTCATCCACAGGGTCGCTGGCGGCACCCAGGAACGCAGCAGCCAGCCCCCGCCGCCGACCGACAGGGTGACCAGCACCAGGGCCACGGCGCGGCGCCAGTTGTTGATCGGGAAGCTGCTGGCCAGGCTGGGGAACGACAGGGCCATGGCTGCAATCAGGGCCAGCTTGAAGCTTTGCGCTGTGGTCAGGTGCAGGATGATCGGCAGCGCGGTCAGCAGGGCGGCGAACAGGGTCAGGGTATGCAGCGCCAGGAACAGCCAGCGCCGCGGTGCCAGCCACTTGTAGTACAGCGGGTCGATGATCGAAATCAGCCCGGCGGCGCCGAGCAGGCCGGTGAACACCAGTTGGCCGCTGTTCCAGGTGGTGGTGATGAAGAAGAACGGCAGTACGAAGAACAGTGATTCCTGGTGGATCATCTGCGTCGCGTAGCGCAGCAATGGCTGCGGTATTTCGCGGTTGAAGGTGCGCGCGAACAGGCCGGTGAGGGTGTTTTCCAGCATCAGCCAGAGCCAGCTGACCAGCATGAGCACAGCTACCCAGCTGGCCAGGCCAGCCTGACGGTCGACCAGGATGAAACTGCCGATGCCGGAGAGGAAACCACCGAGCGCGATGATGCCGGGGTAGCGTTTGAGCAGTTCGATGATGCGCTGGACGATGTGGGGGATTTGGGGCATTGGGGGCTACAACAGAATGGGTGAGGTGACTGTGCTGGGCTCTTCGCGGGCGGGCCCGCTCCCACAGGGTCCGGGTTGTCACTGACCTTTGTGGGAGCGGGCGTGCCCGCGAAGAGGCCGGTACTGGCAAAAGGATACCGTCGTTTCACTGCTCGCGTGTAGCACCGCTCGGTTTTTCCGGACCATGCCGACGCCAGCGCAGCAGCCCCGCTGCCAGGATCAGCCCCAACAGCAAGGCAACCAGCCCGTAGAGCTCATCATAGCCAAGCAATGGTTTCTCGATACGCACATAGCCATCTTCCTTGAGCAGTTCCTTCAGCGCCTCGTTGGCCTGCACCAGACTGACCTGGCGCAGCTTGCGCACCGGGTTGACGAAGCGCCCGTCGCTATAGTCGTTCAGCGCGCCCCAGTAGTAGTCGGCCAAGGCACTGTTGCCCTGAGTGCTCCAGCTTTCCTTGGCGACGCTGGCGTACTTGATGCGCTCGAAGGTATCCGGGTCGAGGCCTTCCTTGCGCAGGTGGTCGAACAATTTCTGCATCACCTCGACCGCCTGGTCGATATCCTCGCGCTCCAGGTCGGCATTGAGGCTTAGCAGGCCGGTGTCGCCAAAGCTTTCGCGTTTTGCCGAAGGGCCGTAGGACAAACCGTTGCGCAGGCGCATCTGGTCGTACAGCGCCCAGTCCAGGTAGTGCGACAGCAGGTCGAGGGTGGCCTGGTGGTCGTTGTCCAGCACCGGCTCGACGAACAGCCAGTGCAGCTTGACGCTGTCACCCAGCCAGCCGCGGGTCAGGTCGCGGCGCTGTGCAGCTTGCTGGCCGATGCTTTCCAGGGTGCGGCGCTCCTCCGGCTCGGTGGCGGGCAGTTCGCCAAAGGTGCGCTCCAGGTAGGCCGGCAGCAGGCGGTCGAGGCCGCCGACCACGATCAGGGTCATGTTGTTGGCCGCGTACCAGCGGTCACGCAAGGTGTTCACCTGCTCCAGGGTCATGTCGTCGAGGTTGGAGCGCTCCGGGCATTTCAGGCCCAGCTCGGTGGCCAGTTGGTCACTGGCGGGGTGGCCGATGTCCTGGCGGTCGAGCCAGCGCTGCAGGTGGCCATAGTGGCCGCCATCCTCGCGCTCGATGATGCGCTTGGCGGTGGCCAGGGCCTTGGCATCGATGCGGGTGTCGTGGATCACCGCCAGCAGCAGGTCGAGGATTTTGCGCTGGTTGCGCGCCGGGGCTTCGATGACGAAGGTGGTGTCGGCGCTGCTGGTGTAGGCGTTCCACTCGCCGCCCAGCGATTGCAGGCGCTCTTCCAGGCCGCCCTCGCCAGTTTCGTCGATGCCACTGAACAGCAGGTGCTCGAGCAGGTGCGGCAGCTCTTTCTGCTCGCAATTGAAGTCATCCAGGCCGACGCCGACCACCAGGCGAATCGCCACATGGTCACGTTCATAACCGTTTTTCAGGATGACCTGCAGGCCGTTGGGCAACAGGTAACCTTCAACCCGCGAGCGGTCGAGGGCGAATGAGGGCAGGCTGCAGATCAGCAGGCAAACGAACATCAGGCAACGCATGGGCGAGCTTGGGTCCTCAGGTAGGCGAAATCACGGCAGACGGGCTTCGTCCGGCACGCTGTCGAGCATCAGCCCGCCCGTGTCCGAGCCGCCCAGTACCACATAGGCACTGCTACAGAACAAAGAGTTCAACCGTTTCATGTCGGCGATCAGCTCCAAGTGTAGCGAACTGGTCTCGATACTTTGCAATACCTTGCGCTGCAAGCGGCTGACATGGGCGTGGGCAAGGCGCCGTTCCTGGGCGCGAAAACGGCGTTTTTCCCGCAGCAGCAAGCGGGCGCTTTCCGGGTCGGCACTGAGGAACACCGACAAGCCCAGGCGCAGGTTGGCCAGCAGCTGTTCCTGCAAGCCGGTCAGCTCTTCCAGGCCCACCTGGGAGAACTCCCGGCGCTGGCTGGTTTTCTGCTGTTGGACCTTGCGCAGCATGCGCTCGATCAGGTCGCAGGCCAGCTTGAGGTTGATCGCCAGTTCGATGATTTCCGCCCAGCGGCGGTTGTCCTGTTCGCTGAGGTCTTCACGCGACATCTGCGCCAGGTACAGCTTGATCGCGCTGTACAAGGCTTCGGCGTCCTCGCCGAGGGCGCGGACCTGCTGCGGCAAGGCGGCCTGGGTACCGCGCAGGGCACCGAGCATGGCTTCGAGCAGGCTGTCGACGATATCGCCCAGGCGCAGGGTTTCGCGGGAGGCGTTGGCCAGGGCCAGGCTGGGTGTTTCCAGCGCCGAGGTGTCGAGATGGCGCGGGCGAATCTGGCCGTTGCCGTTTTCCCGTTCGGGGAGCAGGGTGTTGCACAGCCGGCCCATGGGTTTGACCGTGGGCAGCATGATCAGGCAACGCAGTGTGTTGTAGAGCAGGTGGAAGCCGATGACCAGCTCCTGTGGGCTGAAGCTCAGTGAGTCCATCCAGCTCACCAGCGGGTGCAGCACAGGAATGATCAGCAGCAGGCCGATCAGCTTGTACAGCAGGCTGCCCAGAGCCACTCGGCGCCCGGCGGCGTTTTGCATGCTGGTGCTGAGGAAGGCCAGCAGCCCGCTACCGATATTGGCGCCCACCACCAGGCCGATGGCCACCGGCAGGCTGATCACTTCGGCACCGGCCAGCGTTGCGGTGAGCAGCACGGCCGCCAGGCTGGAATAGGAAATCATGGCGAACAGAGCGCCGACCAAGGCGTCGAGCATGATGTCACCGGTCAGCGAGGCGAACAGCACCTTCACGCCTTGGGCGTGGGTAATCGGCGTAGCTGCCTGCACGATCAGCTCCAATGCCAGGATGATCAGGCCAAGCCCGATGCCTACCCTGCCCAGCTGGCCGGCCCTCGTCTGTTTGCGTGAGAGGAAGAAGATAACACCCAGGAAGATCAGCAGCGGCGACAGCCAGGACAGGTCCAGGGTCAGCACCCGGGCCATCAGCGCGGTACCCACGTCGGCGCCGAGCATGATTGCCAAGGCCGGGGTCATGGCCATCAGGCCCTGGCCGACGAACGAGGTGACGAGCATGGCGGTGGCGTTGCTGCTTTGCACCATGGCCGTGACCAGAATGCCGGCGACGAACGCCAGCGGGCGTTTGCTCATGTTCTGGCTGATGATGCGCCGCAGGCTCGAGCCGAATACCCGAAGGATGCCGGTACGCACGATGTGGGTGCCCCAGACCAGAAGCGTAACGGCCGAGAGCAGGTTGAGCAGGGTCAGCATGGCGACGGCCCCCTGTTGCATTGGCCCAGAGGGCCAAGAGACGAAGCGTGAGCGTTTGAAGAATTTTCAGTGCTCACTCAAAGCTTTAGTTGTTTTGCGTAGCTGTCGCCAGCTTCGCATGGCTGCCATTTATTTGAAACACACTGGAAATGAATGATTGCTTGTGCCGGCCTCTTCGCGGGTGAACCCGCTCCCACAGGATCACCATAATCTCAAGGCCTGTGTGGCCCCTGTGGGAGCGGGTTTACCCGCGAAGAGGCCGGCACAGGACAGCTCCATTTCTGATACCCAGAAATGAAAAAAGGGCCCCGAACAGAACGAAGGGCCCTTTATGTCCTGCACTTCCTGATCTTATTGACCCGGAATGTCCTTGCGCAGTTTCACCGGCTCATGCTCTTTGCCGTTCTTGCGGGCCAAGGCAGTGCGCATGCGGATGTTGATGGCTTCCACCGCCAGCGAGAACGCCATGGCGAAGTAGACGTAGCCCTTTGGTACATGCACGTCGAAAGCTTCGGCGATCAGCACGGTACCGACCACGATCAGGAACGATAGTGCGAGCATCTTCAGCGACGGGTGCTTGTCGATGAAGTCGCTGATGGTGCCGGCGCACAGCATCATCACCAGCACGGCGACGATGATCGCGGCGATCATCACCGGTACGTGGGACACCATGCCCACCGCAGTGATCACCGAGTCCAGCGAGAACACGATATCGATGATGGCGATCTGGATGATGGTGTAGAAGAACTTGCCACCCGCGCCTTTCGGCTCTTCCGGGTTCTCGTCCTCGCCTTCCAGGCCGTGGTAGATCTCTTGCGAGCTTTTCCACAGCAGGAACAGGCCACCAAAGAACAGGATCAGGTCACGCCCGGAGATGCCCTGGCCCAGGACCACGAACAGGTCGGCGGTAAGGCGCATGACCCAGGTGATCGACAGCAGCAGCATGATACGGGTGACCATGGCCAGGGCCAGGCCGAAGATCCGGGTGCGCGGCTGCATGTGCTTGGGCATGCGGCTGACCAGAATCGAGATCATGATGATGTTGTCGATACCGAGGACGATCTCAAGCGCGGTAAGGGTGAAAAAGGCAACCCAGATTTCCGGGCTGGTCAGCCATTCCATGTGTTTTCCTTCGAACGGTAAAGGCGACGCGCCCGGATCAGGGCGCGTCGCGTTAGGGAAATACGCGTTTATTAAAGACTACTGAACAGCGGGAAAATGCCCATCAGCAGCGCGGCGAGCATTATGCACAGGCACACCAGCACTGCCCACTTCAAGGTGAAGCGCTGATGATCGCCGAACTCGATGCCTGCCAGGGCCACCAGCAGGTAGGTGGAGGGTACCAAGGGGCTGAGCAGGTGTACCGGTTGCCCGACGATCGACGCACGGGCCATTTCCACCGGGCTGATGCCGTAGTGGCTGGCAGCTTCGGCCAGCACCGGCAGCACGCCATAGTAGAACGCGTCGTTGGACATGAAGAAGGTGAACGGCATGCTCACGATCGCGGTGATCACCGCCAGGTATGGGCCCAGCGCCTCGGGGATGACCGACAGCAGGCTCTTGGACATGGCGTCGACCATGCCGGTGCCCGACAGGATGCCGGTGAAGATGCCGGCGGCAAAGATCAGCCCGGTTACCGCCAGCACGCTGCCGGCGTGGGCGGCGATGCGGTCTTTCTGCTGCTGCAGGCACGGGTAGTTGACGATCATGGCGATGCTGAAGGCGATCATGAACAGCACTGGCAGCGGCAGCACGCCGGCAATCAGCGCGACCATCAGGGCAGCGGTCAGGGCGCCGTTGAAGTACAGCAGTTTTGGCCGGCGCGCGTCCGGGTACTGCGAAACAGTGATTTCGCTGTGGTCGATGTCGTCGGTGGGCAGGTGCAACTCGCCCAGACGGGCACGTTCGCGCTTGCCGTACATGTAGGCGATGGCCAGGATTGCCAGCACGCCGAACAGCATGGCCGGGATCATCGGCACGAAGATGTCCGACGGGTCCACGTGCAGGGCGCTGGCGGCACGGGCGGTCGGGCCACCCCAGGGGGTCATGTTCATCACCCCGCCGGCGAGAATGATCAGGCCGGCCATGATCCGCGGGCTCATGCCCAGGCGGCTGTACATCGGCAGCATGGCGGCGCAGCAGATCATGTAGGTGGTGGCGCCGTCACCGTCGAGCGAGACCACCAGGGCCAGTACTGCGGTGCCGACGGAGACTTTCAGCGGGTCACCCTTGACCAGCTTGAGGATCTTGCGCACGGCCGGGTCGAACAGGCCGGAGTCGATCATCAGGGCGAAATAGAGGATGGCGAACATCAGCATCACGCCGGTAGGTGCGAGCTTGCTGATGCCCTCGAGCATCATCGGGCCGATCTTGGCGGAAAAACCGCCGAACAGGGCGAACAGGATCGGTACCAGGATCAGCGCGATCAAGGCCGAAAGGCGCTTGGTCATGATCAGGTACATGAAGGTGATGACCATGGCAAAGCCGAGGAAGGTCAGCATGGCAATACTCCAGGCGTGGCGCGGCGAAAGGAACGTCGATTCGGGCGGATCAGCGCGTTTGGCGCTGTGCGGGGAGCATGCGGAGGGGGGCTACGGAAAGTCGGGCACAGGAATACATCAGAATCACCATTGTTGTTGTTGATTGGGCCGGGCGCGGTGGATACCGGGTGCCCTGGCTGACCGGTCTTGTGCCGGTAGTGGGGGCTATCCTATGAGGGCAAGCTTTCAGCCAGCTTTCGCCGAAGCAAAGGCGACGAGAGGTAGGTGATGCAGGATGTGACCGAGGGTGGCTGCCATTGTGGCGCCTTGCGTTATCGGTTGGAGGGCGACCTGACGGACATTGCCCATTGCCATTGCTCGATCTGCCGGCGGGTCAGTGGCGGGCTGGTGGTGACCTGGCTCACCGTGCCCCGCTCGGGGTTCCAGTGGCTGGCGGGCGAGCCGAACTGCTATGTGGCACCGGCCAGTTGCAGCCGGTACTTCTGTGGGCATTGCGGGGCGCATGTGGCGTTGGTTACTACACATAGCCCGGAGACGGTGGATGTGACGGTGGCGACCTTGGACCACCCGGAACGGGTCAGGGCCAACCGGCATATCTGGGTGGATAGCCGGTTGCCTTGGTTGCATCTGGACGAGGATTTGCCTTCGGAGGCGGAGGAGAACCTGTAAGAGATTGTGTTGGTGCTGCTGGCTCTATCGCCGGCAAGCCAGCTCCCACAGGTACCCCAACACCCTTCAGACCTGTGGGGATCTTGTGGGAGCTGGCTTGCCGGTGATAGGGCCGGTACAGCCATACTTACAACTGCAGGCCTCCTGCAGCCTTGTGCAATGCCCGCAGATGCTCGCCCACCTGCTTCACGTTGGCTTCCACCGCCGCAATCTCCCTGGCCCGCGACGGCTCCAGCAGCGCCCTCACCTCTTTGTCCAGGCTCGTGCTCAAGCGCAGCAACTGCGCTTGCCGCTCGCTGCTGACCTGTTCCAGGTGCTTGCGCTCCTGCGGCTGCGGCAGCCCGTAGCCCTTGCTATCGAGCAATTCTGCCGGGCGGCTGAGGAAGCCACTGTTGGCAAGCATCTGCCTGAGGGTCGCATCGGCCTTGCTGACGCTGCCATCGTTCAGCGCGGCGGCGTTAAGGTACCGCTGCTTGACCTCGTCCTGGGCCAGCAGCAGTTGCCGGCGCAAGCTGGCCTGTTCAAGCAGCAGCAAGGCGGCGCTGGTGCGCAGGTCGGCCTGGGCGAACCAGCCCCGCCGTTGCTCGGCGTCAAGGGCCAGCCAGTCCTCGACCTTGTCCTGTTTGATTGGCAACTGTTTCTTCAACACCTCGAACATGGCCTGGTAACGGTCGCGGTAGGAGTCGAAGCGATAACCCAGGCGCAGCGCCTCGCGGGGGTCGTCGAGCACACTGGTGTCGGCGAGCCCCCTGCCCTTGAGCACAGCCAGCAAGCCATTGGGCATGATGCTATCGAGGTCGTTCAGGCGTGGGTTGGCGGTGCCGCTGCGCAGCAGCTTCAACGACTCTACTGCGCAGTTGTTGGACAGGAACCAGTAGTTGCCATCGTAGCTCCAGTGCATTTCGGCGGCCTGACGCACCAGGTTCTCGATCTCGTCGCGGTCGAGCCGCAAGGGCACCGAGGCCAGGCTGCGCAGTTCGGTCTTGGTGTACTCGTCGATCACCTGGCCCAGCGGCAGCACGAACAGGCGCGAGGGGTAGGCACCGACCAGGCCGTCCCAGCTGGAAAGCTGCACATCGTTGACGAAGGCGCGGTACGACAGCACCAGGCTCTGGTCGAGGTCCAGGCGGCAGTCCGGCCCGCGTGGGCGGCCCGGCTTGCAGATCACCAGGCGCAGCATGCTGTGGCCCCAGCGGCTGACCAGGTTCTGGTTGGCTTCGGCCAGCAGGTAGTCCACCTCATAGACCCGCTCGGGGTCGATTTCGCCCAGCGGTTGGCGGGCGAAGTCGCTGCCGGCATTGATGAACGGCAGGCCCTTGGCGCAGCTGTCCTGCTGCGGTGCCCAGCCGAAGTGTTCGCGCAGGTACTGGTTCAGCGCCGGACGGCGGCAGCCGTAGCTCGGGTCGAGGAGGAAGTACTCCATGTTGACCGCGATGTACTCCTTGGGGCTGCTCAGTTCATAGCTGTCGGGGCTGCGCACGAACTGGCCGTTGTGCTGCTCGCGCTCGCCGCGTCGGCCCACGTACTGCTGCCAGCCGGCCAGGTCGAGCAGGCGCGGGTCGTCGCTGAGGGTGAAGCGGCGCTCGGCCTGGCCACGGCATGCTTCGGGCAGGCCGACCTTGCCCAACGTCCCTTGCTGGCGCTTGCAACGGGCGATCAGCGCGTTCTCGGCGCTGGGCCACAGCCGGGCGCGGTCGTAGATATGGGTGAGTTCGTGCAGCACGGTGGCCAGCAGTTCTTCTCGCACCGTGCCATGCGGGCGGTTGGTGCGCTCGGTGGCAGCACTGCCATTGGTGAGGCTGGGCAGCAGGCGGCGATTGAGTTCGAGGGTAGATACCAGCGATGCCTGGCCATAGGCGTCGGCCTGCATGTTGTCGCTCCAGCTGACCCGCACCCGGCGGTTCAGCTGTTGCTTGAAGCGAGGGGGCAGCTTGCCCATGGCTTCGTCGAGCAGAGCCTGAGTGGCTTGGGCCTGCTGCGAGTCAAGGCCGGACGCCTGCAGCTCGAGCTGCAGGTCGGCCAGGGCGGGCGTGCCGAGCAGCGTCAGGGCGCAGCCGAGCAGCCAGGCGCGCACGCGGTTCACAGCGCGAGGATGGCTTCAGCCAGTACCTGGTCGCTGGCGTCGCGCGCTTGCGGCACGCGCTCACGCAGGGTGTTGAAGGCGGCCTCGAGCTGGGCGCCGCGGATGTCACCGTTGCTGGCGACAAAGCTGGCGGCGTCGTCATGGGCTTCGCGCACCACTTTGGAATCGCGGATCGAGGTGGTGGTGTCAGAGGTGAAATCGATCGAACGGCCAAAGGCCCGCACGATGATATTGCTGGTGGCCACCAGGGTCTGTGCCTGGGCCAGGTCGGCCAGCAGCAGCATGCCGAGGGTAGCGGCAATCAGCGGTTTACGCATGGAGCATCTCCGAAAAATACAGGGAGTCAGATGTAATTATTGGACGAGAATTGCCTGCGCCAGTTCCAGATCGCCGACGGTATGCCGTGCGCAATTGTGGCGTAGTGATTCCAGCGCTGCCTCCAGCCGCGCACCGCGGATCTGGCCGTCGCTGGCGACGAAGGCCGCAGCATCGTCCTGGGCCTGGCGGACCAGTTTGCGGTCGAACGGTGCGGTGGTGACCTGGCTGGTGACATAGCCGGTGATGACCAGGCTTTGCGTAGTGGTATCCATGGCATGGGCGCTGGCCATGCCAACAACGGAGAACAGCAACGGCAACAGATAACGCATGGGCTCTACAACAGCTGGAAACGTGGGCGGCAATGGTGAGTACGGCTGTGCTGGTGGTGACCAGCACAGCTGAACGGCTCAGCCGGGGTCAGAGCGCCAGGATGGCCTGGGCCAGTTGCGCGTCGCTGGCCTGCAGGGCTGGCATCTGCGAGCGGATGTGCAGGAAAGCGCTTTCCAGCTTGGCACCGCGGATGTCGCCCTGGCTGCCAACGAAGCTGGCGGCGTCGTCACGGGCGGCCTGGACGATCTTGTCGTCACGGAACGAGGAGGAAATATCGGAAGTGGCATCGGTGGACGCGGCCACTGCGCCAACGACGGCGTCGGTGGTGACAACGAAGCTGGTGGCGTTTGCGGTGCCGGCCAGGCTCAGCATCAGGGCGGCGCCAATCAGGTATTTACGGGACATGATCGTGGACTCCTGGACTAGGGTCGGGTGGTTCTGCTTTATCGGACGCTCGCACAGCTCGTCGCGGTACTTTTTCAACAGTGCGTTCTACCAGACTGTCACGCCAAGCGTATCACGCGCCGGTGTTTCTGGATGTTAATGAACAGCGCACCAATAAACTGTTATGGTTTGTTTTAGGATTTTCCAAACTGTACATGCTCGTCTGCAAAAGGCTCTGGCATGCCGCCTGCAAACAAAAAACCCGTCGCAGTCACCTGCAACGGGTTTCGGGAATTCGCGGTGCCGGCCGAAGCCGGCAAGCCGGAGCTTAGCGCCAGAAAGGCTTGCTCAGCTCTTCGTAACGCTGCGACTCGCTGATGCCGGCGTCGGCCAGCAGGCGGGCGTCCAGGCGAGCCAGTTGACGGCGGCTGGCCATGCGGCGCTGCCACAGCAGCAAGGTGGACAGAGCGCGCAGCGGCAGCGAAGCGTTGGATTGTTGGGCGTTGCTTTCAAAAACCAGACCGGAACTGAGGGTACGTTCCATGATGTTTCATCCTTCCGCTTATGGCGGGATTAGGTAGTGATTTAACTGATGCCAATGATCCTCCTCTGTCGTCCATAACAGTAGATACAGTTCGGTTGAAAGACGATGGTCCAGTTAACTGTGTAACCCTACTGTTGCACTCGAAACTGGCGTAACTGTACTGGTCTGCCCTTGTTTGGTGCGTTCTGACTTAGGGTGAGGGATTTTTCAGGCGGAAGAGCTAAAAATTACCAGTACAGTAGTACAGTTTTGTTTAAAAATAAGTGATGGCTGTAATGCTTGCCCCTGTAGGAGCGGCCTTGTGTCGCGAAAGGGCCGCAAAGCGGCCCCAGGATTACAAGAATAAAGACAGGAACAGCGGAAGCAGGGCCGCCGTTCCATTCCTCATCTGTATCAGCTAGCCAGCATGCGCCCGGTTTCTTCCAGGTTCTCGTGCCAGCTCAGGGCTTCGCGCAGGATGTGCGGGGTGTGGCCGCCACGCAGGCAGGCGCGATCGAAGTAGTCGTTCAGCGCTGCGCGGTAGTCCGGGTGCACACAGTTGTCGATGATCGCCCGGGCGCGCTCGCGTGGCGCCAGGCCACGCAGGTCGGCCAGGCCTTGCTCGGTGACCAGGATGTCAACGTCGTGCTCGGTATGGTCGACATGGCTGACCATCGGCACCACGCTGGAAATCGCGCCACCCTTGGCAATCGACTTGGTGACGAACACGGCCAGGTGGGCGTTACGGGCGAAGTCACCCGAGCCGCCGATGCCGTTCATCATCTTGGTGCCGCAGACGTGGGTGGAGTTGACGTTGCCGTAGATATCGAACTCCAGCGCGGTGTTGATACCGATGATGCCCAGGCGACGGACCACTTCCGGGTGGTTGGAAATTTCTTGCGGGCGCAGTACCAGCTTGTCCTTGTAACGCTCCAGGTTGCCGAACACGTCGGCGTTGCGGCGGGTCGACAAGGTAATCGAGCTGCCCGAGGCGAAGCTCAGCTTGCCGGCGTCGATCAGGTCGAAGGTGGAATCCTGCAGTACTTCGGAGTACATGGTCAGGTCTTCGAACGGCGACTCGATCAGGCCGCACATCACTGCGTTGGCGATGCTGCCGATACCGGCCTGCAGCGGGCCAAGCTTGTTGGTCATGCGGCCAGCTTCGACTTCTTTCTTGAGGAAGTTGATCAGGTGGTCGGCGATGCCCTGGGTTTCGTCATCCGGCGGCAATACGGTGGACGGCGAGTCCGGCTGGTCGCTGATGACGATGCCGACGATCTTGGCCGGGTCGATCGGGATGGCGGTGCTGCCGATACGGTCGTCTACCTTGACCAGCGGGATTGGCGTGCGGGTCGGGCGGTAGGTCGGGATATAGATGTCGTGCAGGCCTTCGAGGTTGGTGTTGTGCGAGAGGTTGATCTCGACAATCACCTGCTTGGCGAAGATCGCGAAGCTGGCCGAGTTGCCCACCGAGGTGGTTGGCACGATGTGGCCCTGCTCGGTGATGGCCACGGCTTCGATGACCGCGATGTCCGGCAGCTTCAGCTGCTGGTTGCGTAGCTGCTCGACGGTTTCCGACAGGTGCTGGTCGATGAACATCACCTGGCCGTCGTTGATGGCCTTGCGCAGGGTGCTGTCGACCTGGAATGGCATGCGGCGAGCCAGCACGCCGGCCTCGGTCAGTTGCTTGTCCAGGTCGTTGCCCAGGCTGGCGCCGGTCATCAGGCTGATTTTCAGTGGCGACTGCTTGGCACGTTCGGCCAGTGCATGTGGTACGGCCTTGGCTTCGCCGGCGCGGGTGAAACCGCTCATGCCGACGGTCATGCCGTCCTCGATCAGACCAGCGGCATCAGCCGCACTCATTACCTTGCTGTGCAGGGAGGACAAGCGGATACGATCACGGTACATGGATTGTTATCTCGGGCTACTGAAACTACTGCAGCGCAGTCTAGAGACTTCGCCCCTTGCCGTCCCACGACCATGGTCGTATGAGACGCCTTGGAATAGAGCCGTTGATCCGGATCAATAAAAGAAAAGCCCCGGCAGATTCTGACCGGGGCTTCCTTTATATCAGCTGGTTTGCAGCGGCCGTTGTCACTCCACAGCCTTGACCATGTCTTCGATGACCTTCTTGGCGTCGCCGAACACCATCATGGTCTTGTCGAGGTAGAACAGTTCGTTGTCCAGGCCGGCATAGCCGCTGGCCATGGAGCGCTTGTTGACGATGATGGTCTTGGCCTTGAACGCTTCGAGGATCGGCATGCCGGCGATCGGCGACTTGGGATCGTTCTTCGCCGCCGGGTTGACCACGTCGTTGGCGCCCAGCACCAGCACCACATCGGCCTGGCCGAACTCGGCGTTGATGTCTTCCATCTCGAATACCTGGTCGTACGGTACTTCGGCCTCGGCCAACAGCACGTTCATGTGCCCGGGCATACGGCCTGCCACCGGGTGGATCGCATACTTCACGGTCACGCCGTTGTGGCTCAGCTTTTCGGTCAGCTCCTTCAGCGCGTGCTGGGCGCGAGCCACAGCCAGGCCGTAACCCGGGACGATGATCACGCTGTCGGCGTTGCTGAGCAGGAAGGTAGCATCGTCGGCAGAGCCGGACTTCACCGGGCGCTGCTCTTTGGAGCCTTGCGCCGCGCCGGCATCGGTATCACCACCGAAGCCACCGAGGATGACGTTGAAGAACGAACGGTTCATCGCCTTGCACATGATGTACGAGAGGATGGCACCGGACGAGCCGACCAGGGACCCTGCAATGATCAGCATCGAGTTGTTCAGCGAGAAGCCGATACCGGCCGCTGCCCAGCCCGAATAGCTGTTGAGCATCGACACCACCACCGGCATGTCGGCGCCCCCGATCGGAATAATGATCAGCACGCCCATGATGAAGGCCAAGACCAGCATCAGGGTGAAGGCACTGTAGTGGCCAGTGAAGGTGAACAGCAGGCCCAGGGCAATGGTGGTCAGGCCGAGGATCAGGTTCAGCTTGTGCTGGCCGGCGAACTGTACCGGTGCGCCCTGGAACAGGCGGAACTTGTACTTGCCCGACAGCTTGCCGAAGGCGATCACCGAGCCGGAGAAGGTAATGGCACCGATGGCTGCGCCGAGGAACAGCTCCAGGCGGTTGCCGGTGGGGATCGGGTCGCTCATGGCGGCAACGATGCCCATCGATTGCGGTTCCAGCACCGCGGCGATGGCGATGAACACCGCTGCCAGGCCGATCATGCTGTGCATGAAGGCGACCAGTTCCGGCATCTTGGTCATCTCGACGCGCTTGGCCATGATCGAGCCGGCGGTGCCGCCGACCAGCAGGCCAACGAGGACGTAGCCGATGCCGGCGGTGGCAAGCTCGGCCCCGAGCTTATAAATGAGGCCGACCGTAGTGACGATGGCGATACCCATGCCGATCATGCCGAACAGGTTGCCGCGCCGCGAGGTAGTCGGGTGCGACAGGCCCTTGAGCGCCTGGATGAAGCACACCGAGGCGACGAGGTAGAGGAGCGTTACCAGATTCATGCTCATGCTTACTTCTGCGCCTCGTTCTTGGTTTTCTTCTTGAACATCTCAAGCATGCGACGGGTGACCAGGAAGCCACCGAACACGTTGACCGCGGCCAGGGCCACCGCCAGGGTGCCCATCAGCTTGCCGGCCGGGGTCACCGTCAGGGCGGCGGCCAGCATGGCGCCGACGATGACGATCGCGGAGATGGCGTTGGTCACGGCCATCAGCGGCGTGTGCAGTGCCGGGGTGACGTTCCACACCACGTGGTAGCCCACATAGATGGCCAGCACGAAGATGATCAGGTTGTAGATGCCATGGGAAATCAGCATGTCTTCCATTGTCGTGCTCCTTAGCCGTTCTTGCGGACGACCTGACCATCACGGCACATCAGGCAGGCCGCGACGATGTCGTCTTCGAGGTTGATGACCAGCGCGCCGTCCTTGTCGAACAGCAGCTTCATGAAGTCCAGCAGGTTGCGTGCATACAGTGCCGAGGCATCGGCGCCCACCTGGGCCGGCAGGTTGGTCGGGCCGACGATGATCACGCCGTTCTCCTGTACCACCTGGTCGGCGACGGTCAGTGGGCAGTTGCCGCCTTGGGCTGCTGCTAGGTCGATGACCACCGAGCCGGGCTTCATCTGCGCGACGGTTTCGGCGCTGAGCAGGGTCGGCGCCTTGCGCCCCGGGATAAGCGCAGTGGTAATGACGATATCCGCCTGCTTGGCGCGCTCGTGCACGGCCTGGGCCTGGCGTTGCATCCAGCTGGCCGGCATAGGCCGGGCGTAACCGCCGACACCTTCGGCGCACTCGCGTTCTTCATCGGTTTCGTAGGGTACGTCGATGAACTTGGCGCCCAGCGACTCGATCTGCTCCTTCACGGCCGGGCGTACGTCGGACGCCTCGATCACTGCGCCCAGGCGCTTGGCCGTGGCAATGGCCTGCAGGCCGGCAACGCCCGCGCCCAGGATCAGCACGCGTGCGGCCTTGACGGTACCGGCGGCGGTCATGAGCATGGGCATGAAGCGTGGGTAGTGATGGGCAGCCAGCAACACCGCCTTGTAACCGGCGATGTTGGCCTGCGACGACAGCACGTCCAGGCTCTGCGCCCGCGAAGTGCGCGGCGCGGCTTCCAGGGCGAACGCGGTAATGCCGCGCTCGGCCATCTTGCCGATCAGCTCGCTGTTGAAGGGGTTGAGCATGCCCACCAGGAGGCTGCCACTGTTGATCAGGGCCAGTTCCTGGTCGTTGGGAGCGACCACTTTGAGCACCAATTGGGCGCCGTAGGCATCGGCTGCACTCCCCAGGGAAGCACCCACGGCCTCATAGGCACTGTCCGGAATGCTGGCATTGAGCCCTGCCCCCCGTTGGACGGTGACCTGATGGCCCTGGCCAATCAGTTTCTTGATGGTTTCCGGGGTCGCAGCGACCCTTGTCTCACCGGTCTGCGTCTCGAGAGGAACACCAATGTGCACGACTATTTCTCCTGCGGTGACCTTTTTGTCTTTTTAAAAGCCAGCGCACTTCGGATGGTGCGCTGGGGCGGCTGTGGAGCGCCGACCCGCCGAATCCCGGGCGGGCGAAGCATTTTGCAGACGAAGCCAGAGGCCTTCAACCGGTTCTGGAGCGAAACGAAGTCAAAACTACAAGTCACCCTGTGACCGTATGTCGCAACGGTCAGGCTGCAGCCTGTCAAACATGGGCTATTGGCAGATTAGGAGAAAAAAACAAAAATTTTGCGGTCAATTCGCTTACGGCTTGGTGAATGTCGCAAAATAACCCGCAAAGCCGCGCCGTAAGCAGGGTTAAAGCGGATTTTTGCACCCTGCATAACAGTTTATGTAGATGCGACAAATACATATATCTGTAGGCGTTCAATATAATTGACTACGGAGTCAATTTGTCGCGCTTGCCTACGTCTTCGCCGTATACGCCTGAGCCTGGCTCACCAGCCAGTCGCGGAAGGCGCGCAGCGAAGCCGACTCCACCTTGCGCTCCGGAATCATCAGATAGTAGGCCTTGTCACTACTCAGGGCATGCCTGTTAGCGACCACCAACCTACCCTCCTCCAACTCCCGCTGGATCAGGAACGGCGGAATCAGCGCGATGCCCATCTCATGCATGGCCGCCTGGGCGAGCATCGAGAATAGTTCATAGCGCGGGCCTGTCATGTCGCGTTCCACATTCATGCCGACACTGCCGAACCATTGCCGCCAGGCATAGGGACGCGTGCTCTGCTGCAGCAGTGGCAGTTGGGCAATACGCTGCGCGTCGAGTGTGCCCTGCCCGCCCAGCAGCGCCGGGCTGCACACCGGTACCGGGTTTTCCCCCATCAGCCGGTGCGACTGGGTGCCGGACCAGTCAGCATCGCCGAAGTAGATAGCGGCATCGAAGGTGGTGTCGGCAAACAGGAATGGCCGGGTGCGGTTGGTGAGGTTGACCGTGACCTCCGGGTGGCGCTGCTGGAAGTCCTTGAGCCGCGGTAGCAGCCATTGGGTGCCGAAGGTGGGCACCACGGCCAGCTCTATCACGTTGGCGCCCTGCTGGCGCATTACCGACAAGGTGTCGCGCTCTACCGCGTCCAGTTGGGCGGCCACCTGGCGGCTGTAGGAAAGGCCGGCTTCGGTCAGTTTCACGCCGCGGCGCGAGCGGCGGAACAGTTCCACATTGAGGAAGGCTTCCAGGCCGCCTATCTGCCGACAGACAGCACCCTGGGTCAGGGCGAGTTCCTGGGCGGCCTTGGTAAAGCTCTCGTTGCGCGCCGCCGCCTCGAAGCAGACCAGGGCGGCGGTACTGGGGATCTTGCGGCGCATGTACGTCAACCTCACTCGTAAGGCTGTAAATATGGTGTTTTGCCGATTTACGAAGTGACAAATTATCACTAATTGGTGCGCAATCCTCGTTTGTCCCGGCGGCCGATCAGGCCTAGGCTCAAAGGCACAAGAAACTGCCCACTATTTCGAGGATTTCGCTCATGGCCGGTAAAGCAAGCTTCAACTGGATCGACCCGCTGCTGCTTGATCAGCAGCTCACTGAAGAAGAGCGCATGGTGCGTGACAGCGCTTATCAGTTCGCCCAGGACAAGCTGGCCCCGCGTGTGCTCGAGGCCTTCCGTCATGAACAGACCGACCCGGCAATCTTCCGTGAAATGGGTGAGGTCGGGTTGCTGGGCGCCACCATTCCCGAGCAATACGGTGGCAGTGGCCTGAACTACGTGTGCTACGGCCTGATTGCTCGCGAGGTAGAGCGCATCGACTCGGGTTACCGCTCGATGATGAGCGTGCAGTCGTCGCTGGTGATGGTGCCAATTAACGAGTTCGGTACCGAGGCACAAAAGCAGAAGTACCTGCCCAAGCTGGCCAGCGGCGAGTGGATCGGTTGCTTCGGCCTGACCGAGCCCAACCATGGTTCCGACCCGGGTTCGATGATCACCCGTGCCCGGAAGGTCGACGGCGGCTACCGCCTGACCGGCAGCAAGATGTGGATCACCAACAGCCCGATCGCCGATGTATTCGTGGTATGGGCCAAGGACGATGCGGGTGATATCCGCGGCTTTGTTCTGGAAAAGGGTTGGCAAGGTCTCAGTGCGCCGGCGATTCACGGCAAGGTTGGCCTGCGCGCCTCGATCACTGGCGAAATCGTCATGGACAACGTGTTCGTGCCGGAGGAAAACATCTTCCCGGAGGTGCGCGGCCTCAAAGGTCCGTTCACCTGCCTGAACTCCGCCCGCTATGGCATCTCGTGGGGTGCGCTGGGCGCTGCGGAAGCCTGCTGGCACACCGCGCGTCAGTACACCCTGGACCGTCAGCAATTCGGTCGCCCTTTGGCTGCCAACCAGTTGATCCAGAAGAAGCTGGCCGACATGCAGACCGAGATCACCCTGGCACTGCAGGGCTGCCTGCGTCTGGGGCGGATGAAGGACGAAGGCACGGCTGCAGTGGAGATCACGTCGATCATGAAGCGCAACTCCTGTGGCAAGGCACTGGATATTGCCCGCATGGCGCGTGACATGCTGGGTGGCAATGGCATTTCCGATGAATTCGGCGTGGCTCGTCACCTGGTCAACCTGGAGGTGGTCAACACCTATGAAGGTACTCACGATGTGCATGCACTGATCCTGGGGCGTGCGCAGACCGGCATCCAGGCCTTCTATTGATAAGGAGCCAGCCCATGGGCGCGCTATCACATCTGCGGGTGCTGGACCTTTCTCGCGTGTTGGCCGGCCCATGGTCTGGCCAGATTCTCGCTGACCTTGGTGCCGATGTGATCAAGGTCGAGCGCCCTGGCAGTGGTGACGATACCCGCTCGTGGGGGCCGCCCTTCCTCAAGGATGCCGAGGGTGAGAACACCAGTGAGGCGGCCTATTACCTGTCGGCCAACCGCAACAAGCGCTCGGTTACCATCGACTTCACACAGGCCGAGGGGCAGCGCCTGGTACGTGAGTTGGCGGCGAAGTCCGATATCGTCATCGAAAACTTCAAGGTTGGTGGGTTGGCTGCCTATGGCCTGGACTACCAGAGCCTGAAGGCGATCAACCCGCGGCTTATCTATTGTTCCATCACCGGGTTCGGCCAGACCGGGCCTTATGCCAGGCGTGCGGGTTATGACTTCATGATCCAGGGGTTGGGCGGGCTGATGAGCCTGACCGGCCGCCCGGAAGGTGAAGAAGGTGCGGGGCCGGTCAAGGTAGGGGTGGCGCTGACCGACATCCTTACCGGGTTGTATTCCACGGTGGCGATCCTCGCTGCCCTCGCCCATCGCGAGCAGACCGGGGTGGGCCAGCATATCGACATGGCGTTGCTCGATGTGCAGGTGGCCTGCCTGGCGAACCAGGCGATGAACTACCTGACCACGGGCAACCCACCTCGTCGCCTGGGTAATGCGCACCCCAATATCGTGCCTTATCAGGATTTTCCGACGGCGGATGGCGACTTCATCCTTACCGTGGGCAACGATAGCCAGTTCCGCAAGTTCGCCGAGGTGGCCGGGCAGCCGCAGTGGGCGGACGACCCGCGTTTCGTTACCAACAAGCTGCGGGTTGCCAACCGGGCCGAGCTGATTCCTTTGATCCGCCAGGCCACGGTGTTCAAGACCACGGCGGAGTGGGTGAGCCAACTGGAGGCTGCAGGGGTGCCGTGCGGGCCTATCAATGACTTGGCGCAGATGTTCCAGGACCCGCAGGTTCTGGCGCGCGGATTGGCGGTGAGCATTCCGCATCCGTTGGCGGGGAGTGTGCCGCAGGTGGCGAGCCCGATACGGTTGTCGGAGACGCCGGTTGAGTACCGTCGGGCGCCGCCGTTGCTGGGTGAACATACCGAGGTGGTGCTGGAGGATGTATTGGGGCTGGATGCCGGTGAGGTGCAGCGGCTGCGCAGCACCGGTGTGCTTTAAGGGCGTTTGGCCTTGGTGAAAAGCGGGGAGGCCGTCAGGCCTCCCCGCTTTGCTTTTCAGCGATATCAGGGTTTCTTGAAATTAAAGGTTGACGCGGTTTCGAATCCCCTTATAATGCGCCCCACTTCTGACGTAGTCGAAGCGCAAAACTTCTTGTAAATCAATTAGTTAGGCAATTCAGGTAGTATCAGGAGTGCTTCGGTCGAATGATCGGCAGCGGTTGAGATGATGGTTGACAGCGCTTCTAAACGCTGTATGATTCGCCTCCCGCTACGAGAGATCGCAGCGAGTCAAGTGTTTGAAGCTAAACGAGTTTCTCGCAAAAAACTTCAAAATAAACGCTTGACAGCAAATGAGGAAAGCGTAGAATGCGCGCCTCGGTTGAGACGAAAAGCTCTTAACCAAACGCTCTTTAACAAATCGAATCAAGCAATTCGTGTGGGTGCTTGTGAGTACGGACTGATAGTCACAAAGATTATCAGCATCACAAGTGGCCATGCGAGAAATCACATAGTCATTTGAGATTGCTGAGCCAAGTTTAGGGTTTCTTAAAAACCCAAGCAGTATTGAACTGAAGAGTTTGATCATGGCTCAGATTGAACGCTGGCGGCAGGCCTAACACATGCAAGTCGAGCGGATGACGGGAGCTTGCTCCTTGATTCAGCGGCGGACGGGTGAGTAATGCCTAGGAATCTGCCTGGTAGTGGGGGACAACGTTTCGAAAGGAACGCTAATACCGCATACGTCCTACGGGAGAAAGCAGGGGACCTTCGGGCCTTGCGCTATCAGATGAGCCTAGGTCGGATTAGCTAGTTGGTGGGGTAATGGCTCACCAAGGCGACGATCCGTAACTGGTCTGAGAGGATGATCAGTCACACTGGAACTGAGACACGGTCCAGACTCCTACGGGAGGCAGCAGTGGGGAATATTGGACAATGGGCGAAAGCCTGATCCAGCCATGCCGCGTGTGTGAAGAAGGTCTTCGGATTGTAAAGCACTTTAAGTTGGGAGGAAGGGCAGTAAGTTAATACCTTGCTGTTTTGACGTTACCGACAGAATAAGCACCGG